>NZ_JBFUIQ010000030.1:0-50033 GCF_056401795.1 Peribacillus sp. P4_D6 | reverse complement strand
GAGGAGGCTTGGCAGACAGTCGGCGGAAAGGGAGCGGATTTCTGAAATCAGCTGGAACGTTTATTAAGAAAAAACTGTAGACTACTCTGATCTGCCCCGTAAATGTTAGACACCAAACTAACATTTACAGAGTGTTTTTATGGCTAATTTTTCTGCCGAAAAACTGGCTAGCCGAGACCCACAGACTTCTTGCATCGAGGAGGCTTGGCAGACAGTCGGCGAAAGGGAGCGGATTTCTGGAATCGACTGAAATSARATTTAAGAAAAACAGTAGGCTGGACACACCTGAACCAAGTTTAAGACGAGGTGATCCTTGAGGTTTTTTACATTAACCCTTAAAGGATGGAAGAAATATGCGACACTCCTGCCGAAAAACTGGCTAGCCGAGACCCCACAGACGCTTGCGTCGAGGAGGCTTGGCAGACAGTCGGCGGAAAGGGAGCGGATTTCTGAAATCAGCTGGAACGTTTATTAAGAAAAAACTGTAGACTACTCTGATCTGCCCCGTAAATGTTAGACACCAAACTAACATTTACAGGGTGTTTTTATGGCTGATTTTTCTGCCGAAAAACTTGTTAGCTAGACCCCGCAGCCGTTTACCGTCGAGGAGGCTTGGCAGACAGTCGGCGGAAAAAGGAGCGGATAAATAACTTTTCTCTTCTATTCTCTAATAAATGAAGACAAACTTTTCCAACCCTGCTACTTTTCCGTTAAAAAGTCTTATATAAACTTTGATGGGAACTTAAAAGGAGGGATGACAGTGAAAGTAGCATTACGGACATTATTGGAGCGATCAGTGAAAAAGATGGGCAAAGGGATGAATCCTGTTGTGAAGGCAGCAGCATTGGAAATGGTGGAACGTGCTTATAATGAAGGAATCACTGTACAGATAAGTGCAGGTTACCGCTCTTTGGAAGAACAAGCCAACCTTTTTGGTCAAGGACGAGTTTACAGCTACAAAGGAAAAAACTATAGTAATCTAGCTAAACCGATTGTGACGAACGCTAAGCCTGGGCAATCCTATCATAATTATGGACTGGCTATTGACTTCTTCATTGTAAGTGATGATGGCAGGAGAGCAATATGGACAGTTAATTCAAAATGGCAGCGAGTGGCTGCCATAGGTAAGGGTTTAGGATTTAAATGGGGCGGGGATTGGAGTTCATTCAAGGATTACCCCCACTTGGAGATGACAGGCGGGTTATCTTATACACAGTTACAAGCAGGAAAAGAACCCCGCCTTACCTTCAAATTAGAAAAAAGGGAAATGCAGAAAACCGGCAAAGGAGATAATCATATCATTTCGATTCAAAAAACGTTAAATGGCCGATATGAGGCGAATATTGAGTGTGATGGGTTTTATGGTCCCAAAACTCGAAGGGCCCTTATAATAGGTTTACAAACGGAATTGAATAAGCAATTCAATAAAAAGCTTGTTGTCGATGGAAAATGGGGGCCTAAAACGAAGAATGCTACCGTCACAATAAAAAAAGGAGCTAGCTGCAAAATCACATGGATCCTGCAAGCAGCGTTATATATGGAAGGGTTTAACCCCGGTCCTCTTGACGGAGAATTCGGGGAAAAAACCGAGGCGGCATTATTCAAATACCAGAAAGCAAGCAAGATTTCCGCTGATAAGCTTGCAGGCAAAGTAACATGGAATGAATTGTTTGCTTGATGGAAAATCCATACCGTTAGCAGAAAATAAAACTATGCAAGAGCGCATCAACTACCTTTTCCTCATTACTTATACTTCCACTCAAATAGTAATGATGGATTGCAAAGTTCTTAATATTCCTTTGGAGTACGTACCTGTCGCTATTTTAGTATGAGCTTCCTTTGCTTCTTGAGTTGCATTCCCAACAAGGTAACCATGTTTAACACTTTTTAACATGAGCAGATCATTGCCGCTATCCCCGAAAGCAAAGGCATGCTCCCGACTCAGCCCGAATTTGTCTAGCATAAAACGGACAATCTCATTTTTTCCAGTGCCTAATGGAATGAAGTCTATATCATAACTATCTTCAGGATCGCCGGCAAGGGGATTGCAACGATTGATATTTACCCCTATCCCATACTCTTTGGCCACCCTCTGGATGGTAGCTAAATTCTTCTTGTCGACGGATTCCTGTTGTATTTGATAATAATAATTTCTTTTGTAGCGTGAACTTCCCATTTGAGTCTGAGGAATCAATGGTATATTGCCGTTAAGTAGAACATTATAAATTTCATCGACTTTCCCCTTATTAAATTCTTCGATATTAATCTGCGAATGCCAATCTGGATCACTTTCCAAAAAGTTATTTTCCGAGAAATAGGTGATTTCGGTACCTAAGTCGCTGGCAATAAAATGCGGGAAAAACCTGAATCCACCTTGTTCCATTTTATGTAATATTGATTCGATACTACTCCCGGTGACCCAGCCAAAGACAAGTTCTTCATCCATGCTTTTTGCTTCTAAGTAATTTTCAAGCTCATATAAATCTTCCTGTCTCTCGTGACTCATGGAATGAGGATAATAGGTCTCATCGAAATCACAGAATACAATGTATTTTGGGTCTTCAACCTTTGGCAATAACTGAAACCCGCCCTTTTTATTCAAAAACATAACAATCCCTCCATTCGCTTAAAATATAACTTTTTAAAAATACAACTCAGATAAATTTTGTTAATATATTAGGAACGGTTTAATCATAACTTCTGAAATCGATAACATGTCAACCACATATTGCAAGGATGGGATTAAATGACGAGAATTAGCGAGATAGCCAAGATATGTAATGTCTCTAAAACAACGGTATCCAGAGTCTTAAATAATCATCCATATGTATCGAAAGAAAAGAGGGAACAAATCTTAAAGGTCATGGAAGAGCTTGATTATGCACCAAGTTCACTAGCCCGGAATTTTAGGGCAAATAAAACCCAAACCATTGCAATATCAGTCCCAAGTTTCGATCATCCATTCTTTGCCCAATTGGTTAAAGGAGTATCTCTAGCAGCCTTGGAAAATGATTATAAAGTTCTCATTTTTCAAACCTTTTATGATGCGAAAAATGAATTGGATGTTATGGGGAAATTAAAGAATAGAGAAGTAGATGGGGTTATTTTAGGAGCGTTAGAAAATGAATGGAATGTAATCAAGCCTTATTTGAAATACGGCCCGATTTTACTGTGTAATGAATACCATCATTCCGCTTCTATACCGATTATTGGATATGACGAATTCGAAGCGACATACAAAGCGGTTAATCATTTAATAGAAAAAGGCCATAGGAAAATAGGTTTTTGTTACGATACTTCTTATAGTCAGGCTCAGGGTCAAAGAAAAGAAGGATTTATAAAAGCGTTAGCGGATAATAATTTAATGCATAATGACGATTGGATATTTGGACATGGATTTAATATTGAAGATGGATTCCGTATTTGTGATGAAATAGTAAAATTAAAAGAAAAACCTACTGCCTTATTTACTGGAAATGACCAGGTAGCAGCAGGAATTATTAAAAAGGCAACTGTGTTGGGCTACAAAATACCGGAATGCCTAGCCATAGTTGGTTATGATAATCAATCTATTTGCCAAGTCACAACCCCCACCATAACCACAATCGATATACCGATTATGGAACTGGGACAACGCACTGTAATAGAATTGATAAAATATTTAAATGAAGATTTGAAATTAAAGCGCGACATTATTAAATTGCCTACAGAACTTAAAATCAGAGAATCAACCTAACCTTCATAAAGATATAAAAGCTCCTTATTCAGTACATTATCCTTTCAGACAAATACTAAAGAAATTCTAAGGGATGTAATCGGCCCTACCCCGGGAATAATCTGACCAACCCCCAGAATAATTCGACTTTCCCGGGAAATAATTCCCCTAAACCTAACATAATTCGACTTACCACGGAATGATCCTTCCTATACACAAATTCGCTATTCATCTATGGAATTCAATCAAGTTCCAGGCACCAATCATTGCATTGCATAAAGGTTCCTGGCGGGTATTCGAATTCACATTCGGAGATGAGATTGAAGCCGAGCTTGCGGCAAATTGCGTTAGATGCAGGATTAGTGATCGAAGGGAATGCGTGAATGTATTTGTAATTTCGTTCGGCTTTGATTTTCTCTATCAGTGCCTTCACGGCATGTGATGCGATTCCTTTTCCTTGAAAGGAAGGGAGGACGCTCCAACCGATTTCGTACACAAATTCATCGTTCCGCACTTTTTGCCAGTAGCCAACGGAACCGGCTGCCTTTGCCTCTGGAAACGGGATGATGCTAAACATGCATCCCTTATCACCAATCTGTAGATACCGCTGATGACGCTTCAGGATTTGTTCAATACTTTCTGGTCCGCCAAGATGTTCCATCATTTCTGGGGCATTTAGTTGAAATAGTAATGGAAGGTCTTTATCTTCCCACGGTTTAATTTCCAATCTAGTTTCCGAAATCCGACTCACCCCTAAATATTATATTTTCTCTTATAATCTTCTTGGCTTAATGCGAGATTCCTTTATTTGACCTTATTATTCTATTGCCTTTGTGCTGAAGTTTGGTTTTAATAAGATTAAAGAGATGAATGTTTCCCATTAAATGCTATAATTTACAGGTGATTCTATCAAATGGCAGAGAACGGAGATGAAGAAATGAAATCTTCAGTAAATCAGTTTTCCACTCAATTTGAATGGATATTGAATGTGATCAATGTGGGTGTCCATATTGTGAATAAAGATGGGGATACGGTCTTTTACAATGAAATGATGGCGCATATCGACGGGCTGGATCGGGAGCAGGTGCTGGGGGAGAATATTTTTCAGCTTTATCCTTCATTGACAGATGAATCCAGTACGCTGCATGTGGCCTTGGAAAAAGGCAATGAAACGATTGAGTCCATTCAAACATATGTCAATTTAAAGGAGAAAAAAATAACGTCGATCAATAGTACGTATCCTTTGTATGAGGATGGTGAAATTATTGGGGCAGTGGAAATCGCAAAGGATATTACGAAGGTCATGAATATGTATGACCAAATTGTCGATTTGCGTTCCCAGCTGGCCGAGACGCATAGGAAAAATAAGTTTTCTGAAGGGACGGCGACCTATCATTTTAGTGATTTGATTGGCAATAGTCCTGCTTTTAAGCAAGCGATTTCCTTGGCGAAAAAAGCGGCCCGTACACATTCCCCAGTCATGATTTATGGACCAACAGGGACAGGGAAGGAACTGGTCGCGCAAAGTATACATAATGTAAGTGCTCAGCGAAATCAGCCTTTCATCGCGCAAAACTGTGCGGCCGTTCCAAAGGAATTGATGGAGGGACTGCTGTTCGGCACGACGAAAGGGGCTTTTACCGGAGCGATGGATCGCATGGGCATTTTTGAGCAGGCAAATGGCGGTACTCTTTTCCTTGATGAGCTGAATAGTCTCGACCTCGGTCTGCAGGCAAAATTGCTGCGGGTGCTTCAGGAAGGTGAAGTGCGCCGTGTTGGAGGTTCGAAGGAGCAAAAGATTAATGTGAAAATCATAGCTGCGATGAACATTTCTCCGGAAGAGGCGTTGGAGCGGGGAATCATTCGTTCGGATTTGTTTTTTCGCCTCAATGTCGTAACGGTCCAGATGCCTTCTCTTTCCGAGCGTAAAACGGATATTCCGGAAATCGTCAGTCACTTCATTCAAAAATTCAACAAATCATTTTTTACGGAAGTGCGCGGAATCAGTCAAAAGGCGATGCAGCGGCTTCTTCAATATCCATGGCCCGGGAACATTCGTGAACTGGGACATGCCATCGAGTTAACCTTTAACGTAATGGACGCTGGGGAAGATATGATTGATGAACATCATCTTCCTGCTTATCTTTTCCCTTCAGGAAATTATGCTGCAGCAAATGCGCAGAGCCAGCCTTCCCCATTGAAAAACAGGATTGATTTACCTGTCGTTCTTGAAGAAATGGAAAGGGAAATGATCATCAATATGTTCGAGAAATATAACGGGAATATCAGCAAAACGGCAGAAGCCCTCAATATTAAAAGGCAGGGACTGCAATATAAGTTAAACAAGTACGGCATTGAAAAAGTTTATACGGCAGGGTCGAAGGAATCCAAGTGAATTCAGTTTTTTTGGAAACGCTGTCACTGTCATATCATGATGTAATCTAAAGAGACTTCAGAATGTAGACAAGCTCGATGAAAATCGAGTTCGTCTACATTTTTTTGCTTTTACAAATTTGGACGTTGATTGGAACGGTATCCCTTGGACTCGCTATTCCCGCAGGATTCTCGCACACTCGCTCTCCAATCAACTATGTTTAAAAATTTGGATAGAACTCCTTTTGTCTACAAACTGGAGGGCTCTTGTGTAAAGAGAGCCTTCTTTTTTATTGCTTGGCGCAAAGAATCTGGCTGCAAAAAATTATGCATAATGAAAAATATCTTGCGATTTTAAGCTCGGTTTGCCCCCTTTTGCTTATGTTTTCCTTGTTATTCATGTTGGCATCATTCTTGCGAGAGTATATATATAAGTTCTTACAATAAGGGGGCATATTAAATGAATTTGATGGGAATGGATGTAAAACATAAAGAATACCTAGGTGGACGCAGGCATTATAATGATATCGAATTATGGAAGGATGTAACGGAAGAGCAGTGGAATGATTGGATCTGGCAATTGACCAATACGATTAAAACACTGGATGATCTGAAAAAGGTCGTCAACTTGACACCGGATGAAGAGGAAGGAGTCCGGATTTCGACTCAAACGATTCCGTTGAACATTACGCCTTATTATGCTTCATTGATGAATCCCGATGATCCTCGCTGTCCGATTCGTTTACAGTCGGTACCGCTTTCGGCAGAAATGAACAAAACTAGATATGATTTGGAGGATCCGCTGCATGAGGATGAGGATTCCCCTGTTCCAGGATTGACACATCGTTATCCGGATCGCGTTCTATTCCTTGTAACGAACCAATGCTCCATGTACTGCAGATATTGTACGCGACGCCGCTTTTCAGGTCAGGTTGGCATGGGTGTTCCCAAGAAGCAGCTTGACGGGGCGATTGAATATATCCGGAACACTCCGGAAGTGAGGGACGTGCTGATCTCTGGTGGAGACGGCCTGCTGATCAATGATAAGATCCTTGAATACGTATTGAGTAACTTACGTGCCATCCCGCATGTGGAAATCATTCGGATCGGAACTCGTGCACCGGTTGTTTTCCCGCAGAGGATTACAGAAAATTTATGTAATATTCTGAAAAAATATCATCCGATTTGGTTGAATACGCATTTCAATCATTCACTTGAACTGACGGATGAAGCGAAAAAAGCATGTGATATGCTGTCGATGGCAGGCGTGCCGCTTGGTAATCAGGCAGTCATCCTGGCTGGAATCAACGATAGTGTCCATATCATGAAAAAGCTTATGCATGACTGTGTAAAAGCAAGGGTAAGACCTTATTACATTTATCAATGTGATCTATCTGAAGGGATTGGCCATTTCCGTGCGCCGGTTTCAAAAGGACTGGAAATCATTGAAGCGCTCCGCGGCCATACATCAGGATATGCGGTGCCGACCTTTGTGGTGGATGCTCCTGGCGGTGGCGGAAAGATTGCCTTGACTCCGAATTACCTTCTTTCGCAAAGTCCGGATAAAGTCGTTTTACGGAACTTTGAAGGAGTAATCACAAGCTATCCGGAGCCGAAGAATTATGTTGCCGGCAGTGCGGATGCTTACTTTGATGATGTGTATGGTACTGCGGATAGGAAAGAAGCCGTCGGGATTTCCGCTCTCATGACGGACGAGAAATTCAACTTGGTGCCGGAGGGCCTTCGTCGTCTTGACAAGAGAAAAGCTTATGAAAGCACTGATGAACATGCTTCTTTGAAGGATCGCCGTGATAAACGGGATGAAATGAAGGAAAAATTAAGGTTAGCCCAAGAAAAAAAGAACGCCATGGCCGCCAGTGGCTCGGTGAAATCTGATGGCAAGGAGGAATGAAGATGGACTGCTTGTGGTGCAATACCCCAAACGTAGAAGAAAGTGAAAAGAAGGATTGTTACTGGATCATGCCTGACGGGAAACGCTCAATAAAAGTCCTTCAAGTTCCAGCCTTGAACTGTCCTGAATGTGGAATCTATGTGTCTGATTCGATGAATCAAAAGGTGGATGAAGCCTTATCCATCTATGATGTGAGTGAATATCCTGATGAGTTTACGTATGATCAGCTTCTTCAGGCACCTGTCAAAAAATTATTTAATTGGAAATAGAATGCCGGGAGAAGCGGATGATATGCATCTCTTCTCCCGAATTCTTTAAATAAGGGGGGTACATAATGCCTGTTCAAAAGCTGCCTTTTTTCACCCAAATGGAGACTGGGGATTGTTATACGATGGAACTCTATCATGATCATGCCAATCAGCGCTTACGCCTGGATGATTATCGGGGAAATATCAACAAAGCGATCGATCGGGCCCTTGCCATCGCAAAGGAGCAGGGCTTTACTAAAGTGATACTTAAAGCCAGGAATGAAGATTTATCCGCTGCATTGAGTCAGGGATTCATGCTGGAAGGAATATTGAGCAAGTATTTCAAAGGGAATGATGCCTATTGCATGGCCTTCTATTTAACGGATGAAAGGCGGACTAGCGACTTTTGGGTCAAGGAAGATATGGTCATCCATGATGTAACCAAGGTTTCTAGACCGATTGAATCCCTGCAAATACCTGACGGTTATATCCTCCGGTCTGCTGCGGAGAAAGATGCACAAGAGCTGGCGAAGCTATATGGTGCCATTTTTGAAACCTACCCTACACCGATGAATGATGAACGGTATATCAAGAAAGTGATGGAGGAAGGGACGATCTTTAGTGTTATCGAATATGAAGGAACCATCGTGAGTGCTGCATCCGCTGAAGTGAATGAAATGTATCATAATGCTGAAATAACGGACTGTGCAACAATTCCCCAGCATCGAAAGCATGGTTTCATGAAGGTGCTCATCTCCGCATTGGAACAAGAATTATTCAAGAAAAACATTTATTGCTCATATTCATTGGCCCGTTCATTGTCAATGGGCATGAACGCCGTCTTTCATCAGCTGGGTTATGAATATGGCGGCAGATTAACGAAGAATTGCAATATTTGGGATAAGTATGAGGACATGAATATTTGGGGTAAAGATTTATCCCTCAAGTAGGAGGATTTTTCTATGGCTAAATACACATGGGTTGATAAAGAAACGTGCATTGCGTGCGGGGCGTGCGGTTCAACAGGTCCTGAGATTTATGACTATGACGATCAAGGGATCGCTTTCGTCATCCTGGACGATAATCAGGGGATTGCCGAAGTTCCTGAAATCCTGCATGATGACATGCAAGATGCCATGGAAGGCTGCCCTACAGAATCCATCCTGATTCAGGATGAGCCTTTTAGGGTCGGTTCCTTTTAAGAACTTAATTGATTAATAGATATTGCACAGTGGGTAAGAACGTAAAAAGGAGAGATGACATGACACGCAATTATTTGATTAAGCCTACTTTAGATCATGACTATCCCACTATCTCTCATGGGAATGGAATTTATCTTTATGATATAGATGGAAATCAGTATATAGATGGATCATCAGGAGCGGTCACGGCAAGTATTGGCCATGGCGTATTGGATGTTGTCGAGGCAATGACGGAGCAGGCCCGCAAAGTTTCTTTTGCATATAGGTCTCATTTTACGAGTGAAGCCGCAGAGGCATTGGCCAAAAAGCTAAGTGAGCTGGCTCCAGGGGATTTGAATTGGTCATTTTTCGTGAATAGTGGATCGGAAGCGACCGAAACGGCGATGAAGATCGCGATTCAACATTGGCAAGAAAAAGGGTTTGAGCGAAAAAACCGCATCGTTTCCAGGTGGACGAGTTATCACGGGATCACGATGGGCGCTTTATCGATGTCCGGCCATGTACCAAGAAGAAAGCGTTTTGTGCCGCTATTGGAGGATTTCCCTAGCATTTCGGCTCCATACTGTTATCGCTGTCCTTATAATAATGAAACTTCCGGATGCAAGCTTCAGTGTGCAAATGAACTGGAGACAGCCATTCAAAGGGTCGGATCCGAGAATATCGCCGCCTTCATTGCAGAACCGATAATCGGGGCATCCGCTGGTGCTGTAACACCGCCGGATGGCTACTATCAAAGGATTAAGGAAATCTGCGAAAACTATGACATTCTTTTTATTGCCGATGAGGTAATGACGGGAATCGGACGGACAGGAAAAATGTTCGCGATGGAACACTGGGGAGTCACTCCGGATATCATCGCATTGGGTAAAGGAATGAGCGCAGGCTATACTCCAATGGCAGCCACAATGGTTACTGACCGTGTCATGGAGCCCATTTTAAAAGGCTCGAAATCAATCATGGCTGGACACACATATAGTGCAAACCCTCTATCTGCTGCCGTTTCATTGGAAGTGCTTTCCTACATTGAGGGAAATGACCTGGTTCAGGCAGCGGAAAAGAAAGGTCAATATCTGTTTAAGAAGCTGCAAGGATTGGCTGAGAAATTCGACATCATTGGTGATGTAAGAGGGAAAGGGCTGCTCCTTGGGCTTGAGTTTGTCTCCGATCGGATTTCAAAAACTCCATTCGACTTGCAAATCGGCCTGACTACAAGGCTTGTCAATAAGGCTTTTGCGAAGGGGTTGTTAATCTATCCTGCTGCAGGTGCGATTGAAGGAATCGCTGGCGATGCGGTTATTTTATCTCCGCCATTAATCATTACGAATGAAGAAATCGATCGCCTCGTCATGATACTGGAAGCTTCCCTAGCAGAGTTGCAGCAAGAATTGTACGCGGAAGGTTTGATTGAGGACATGCAGGCTATTTAGGAGGAACGATATGAAGCAGGTCATTACGAAGAAAAACAAAATTGTGACCTTGGAAGAAGCGCTGGAGCTTATTTCCGATGGATGCACACTCATGTATGGCGGATTTGGAGGGGTGGGAACTCCTCCTACGCTCGTACAGGGTATCCTTGCCAAGGGCGTCAAGGAATTGACGTTGATTGGCAATGATACTGGATTTCCTGACATCGGCATAGGCCGGCTTGTGACTGCTGAAAGGGCAAAGAAAGTGATCGCCTCGCATATCGGATCCAATCCTAATGCCGGCAAGCTCATGACTGAAGGAAAGCTGCAAGTCGAATTTTCACCGCAAGGGACATTGGCCGAACGGATTCGTGCCGGCGGTGTAGGCTTAGGCGGGATTTTTGTCGATGTCGGGATTGGTACGATAGCCGAAGAAGGCAAGGACAAGATTGTGATAGAAGGAAAAGAATATTTGGTGGAAACCGCTTTGACGGCTGAGGTCAGCATCGTCCATGCCAAAAAGGCCGATTCACTTGGGAATTTAGTGTACGACAAGACTGCATGTAATTTCAATCCGCTGGTAGCGATGGCAGGGGCCTTCACGATTGCGGAAGTGGAGGAAATCGTTCCTGCAGGCGAATTGGATCCGGAATGTATTGCCACACCAGGCATTTATGTAGATATGGTGATTCCGACAAAAGGGGTGAATTGGAAATGGGCATGGCAGTAGATGTTCGAAATCGCATCGCGAAACGCGCCGCCAAGGAAATCCATGACGGATTGATCGTCAACTTAGGCATCGGCATCCCTACCTTGGTGGCCGACCATATTCCTCAAGATATCCATGTGCTGTTCCATGCGGAAAATGGGGTTCTCGGTACAGGTCCAAGTCCTGATCCCGGAAAAGAAGATCCTGCCCTCTGTAATGCGGGAGGTTTCCCAATCACCACTGTAATGGGAGCTTCTTACTTTGACAGTGCAACGGCATTTGGGATGATCAGGAAAGGATACATCGACATCACCATCCTTGGGGCCCTGGAAGTCAGTGAAAAAGGGGATTTGGCGAATTGGATCGTCCCAGGAAAGCGGGTGCCGGGTATGGGCGGGGCAATGGAGCTTGCCCAGAAAGCCAAAAAGGTGATCGTACTGATGAATCACGTGAATAAGCAGGGTGAATCTAAGATCTTGAAGACTTGTACGCTGCCATTGACGGCTAGAAAGAGTGTGGATTTAATCATTACGGATATGGCKGTCATGGAAGTTACTGAAGAGGGATTGGTGCTAAAGGAAGTCATGGCGCCATATACAGTGGATGATGTGCTAAGGAATACGGAGGCAACGTTGAAAATCCATGCTGCTGTCAACACCATTGAATAGGTAAGAGGAGGAAAAAAGCATGAATGAGGTTGTCATCGTTGCTGGAGCGCGAACTGCAGTTGGATCCTTTGGAAAATCACTCAGGAATGTTAAAGCCACCGAATTGGGCCGTCAAGTATTGGAAGGTTTAATGGATAATTCCGGTTTGGGTAAAGAAAAGGTAAATGAAGTGATTTTCGGACATGGCTATGTCCACGGAGGCGGACTTAACTCGGCCAGAATTTCGTCGCAGATGGCATGTTTCCCCCACAGTGTCCCAGGGCACGTTGTAATCAAAGCATGTGGATCAGGTTTAAAGGCCATTACCAACGCCGCTTTAACTATCGCTGCTGGTCAAGAAGACGTAATCATTGCCGGCGGAGTGGAGAGCATGAGCAATGTGCCATATATCGTGAAAAATAGATGGGGCGGTAAATTTGGAAACGTAACGATGGAGGATGCTCTGCTGGCAGATGGATTAATATGTTCCTTGGAAAATGATCATATGGGAATCACTGCCGAGCGCTTGGCTGAAAAATATGGTATCAGTCGTGAAGAACAGGATCAATTTGCTTATCAAAGCCACAAGAAGGCTTGGAAAGCTATAGAAGAGGGTCGCTTTAATAGAGAAATCATTTCACTTAAAATCAAGGATCGAAAAGGTCTTCAAATCTTCAGCCATGACGAAGGGGTACGCGAGGACATTCATCTAGATCAACTAGCCAGTCTTCCAGCAGTATTCAAAAATGAAGGGACCATTACGGCAGGAAATGCCTGTCCTATGAATGATGGGGCGGCAGCTGTACTTTTAATGTCCAAGCAGCAAGCAGAAGAAAAGGGATTAAAACCGCTCTTGAAAATAAAGGCTTTCGCCAGTGCAGGAGTTGAACCTGGAGTTATGGGGATTGGACCAGTACCCGCTACTCGAAAGGCATTGGAAAAAGCAGGTCTATCTTTACGGGATATCGGACTGATTGAACTTAATGAAGCCTTTGCTGCCCAAGCACTTGCAGTGATCAAGGAGTTAGATTTGAATCCGGATATTGTCAATGTCAATGGGGGGGCAATTGCACTTGGTCACCCTGTAGGAGCAACAGGTGCAAAATTGACAGTCACACTGATGCATGAAATGTTGCGTTCACAAGTTAAGTACGGAATGGTAACGTTGTGTATGGCAGGAGGAATGGGACTTTCAGTAATCTATGAGAATATGTGTAATTAAGGAGGATAAACGTGCCGGATATACAAAAACGGATAAACCAATGGATCAAGGATCATCGGGAAGAAGGAACGAACCTATTGCAAAAAATGGTACAAGCCCCGAGTACACAAGGAAATGAAGCGGGGGCACAGGCCATCGTCGCCCAAAAGCTGAAGGAAATGGGTTTGCAGATTGATAGTTGGGAACCAGACGGCAGCGAGCTGAAAAAGCATTCTTATTTCTATTCACCGCGCAGTGAATTTTCCAACAGCCCCAATGTGGTGGGTATCATGAAAGGGACTGGAGGCGGACGTTCCATCATCTTGAACGGACACATCGATGTGGTTCCGGACGGAGACCGAGATCAGTGGGACGACGACCCATATAGCGGAGCGATTAAGAATGGAAGGATGTTTGGACGCGGCGTAACCGATATGAAGGGTGGAAATGTTTCGCTGATCCTGGCGATGCAGGCTTTGAAGGAAAATGGCATCCAATTAAAAGGAGATGTCATTTTTCAAAGTGTGATTGAAGAAGAAAGCGGCGGTGCCGGAACATTAGCGGCTGTCCTGAGAGGATATAAAGCCGATGCCGCCCTGATCCCTGAACCGACGAATATGAGGATCTTCCCGAAACAGCAGGGTTCGATGTGGTTCCGAATCCAAGTTAAAGGACGGTCAGCCCATGGCGGAACGAGGTATGAAGGCGTTAGTGCGATTGAAAAAAGCATGACCGTCATCAATCATATTCGTGCATTGGAAGAAAAGCGAAATGCACGTATCAGTGATCCGCTTTATCAGAACACGCCCATTCCGATTCCAATCAATCTAGGCGTCATTGAAGGCGGTAATTGGCCGTCATCCGTTCCCGACCTTGTGAAAGTCGAAGGAAGGATGGGTGTTGCGCCGGAGGAAACGATGGAGCAGGCGAAAGACGAAATGGCGACCTGGTTGCTGCAACTCGGGGAAGCGGACCAATGGTTCAAGGAAAACCCGCCCGTATTGGAATGGTTCGGGGCACGCTGGGTTCCAGGGGCAATTGATGTAGAGCATGAACTGATGAATGCACTTGTTCATCAATATCGGCAGGTTGCCGGACAGGACCCGGTCATTGAAGCCTCCCCTTGGGGAACGGACGGGGGATTGCTGACACATGTCGGTGAAACGCCAGCAATCGTTTTCGGACCGGGAGTAACCGAGGTTGCCCACTATCCAAATGAATACATCCTGCTCGACAACGTGTTCTCCACAGCCGAAATCATTGCGCTCACTCTAATTCAATGGTGTGGAATGGAGACTGAGCAGGATGGGGTCACCCAATCCGGGAAGAGAGAGACTATACCGGGAAATGGCAATTGAACTGGATGGCATCCCAGCAAGTGAAGCGAACGATTAAGTCTTTCACAAAGCGGTTGTTAATAAACTCTTTTATTCTTGAACTTTTAACTTTAAAAGAAAATGAGGTAGGAACCTTATGGACATGAATCTCATTGATAATGAAGAACCGACAGTTAAAAGGAATCCCATTGATAATCAAGAACCGACAGTTAAAAGGCAACTGAAAGCAAGACATATGACCATGATTGCCATTGGCGGTTCAATAGGAACCGGATTATTCCTGGCGAGCGGGGCAACCATCCAGAGCGCAGGGCCCGGCGGTGCCCTCGCTGCCTATGCCTGCATTGGGATCATGGTTTATTTCCTGATGACGAGCTTAGGGGAAATGGCGACATATATGCCTGTGTCGGGATCCTTTTCCACCTATGCCACACGCTTTGTTGATCCCGCATTCGGTTTTGCACTTGGCTGGAATTACTGGTTTAACTGGGCAGTCACCCTTGCCGTGGAAATAGCTGCAGCAGCCATCATCATGAAATTCTGGCTCCCTGATGTACCCAGCCTGATTTGGAGTGCCTTATTTCTTGGAATCGTCTTCACCCTCAACGCCMTATCCATTAAAAGCTATGGTGAATCTGAATATTGGTTTGCACTAATAAAAGTCATTGCCATCATTTGCTTCATCATTATTGGTTTATTGACCATATTGGGGATTTTTGGCGGAAAGGTGATCGGATTTGAAAACTTCACCATGGATGAGGCACCATTCAAGGGAGGATTTTTATCGATCATCTCAATCTTTCTAATCGCGGGATTTTCTTTTCAAGGCACAGAACTGGTTGGTATTGCTGCCGGGGAAAGTGAAGAACCCGAAAAAAATGTTCCGAATGCAATCCGCCAAGTATTTTGGCGCATCCTATTATTTTACATCGGTGCGATCCTGATACTTGGTCTCTTAATACCGTATACGAGTCCAAGCTTGTTGAACGGAAATGTCGAAAACATTTCTGTAAGCCCTTTCACGCTTGTCTTTGAACGGGCAGGGCTGGCATTCGCGGCATCCGTCATGAATGCGGTCGTGTTAACTTCCTTACTGTCCGCCGGAAACTCGGGGCTATATGCATCAACGCGGATGTTATGGTCGATGGCAAAAGATCATCAAGCTCCCAAATTCCTGGCCAAAGTCAACCGCAGGGGGATCCCGATGAATGCCTTGATCATGACATCCATAATTGGGGGATTCGCCTTCTTGACCTCCATTTTCGGGGACCATGTATTTACATGGCTATTGAATGCATCCGGGCTGACTGGCTTCATCGCCTGGATTGGAATCGCCATAAGCCATTATCGCTTTAGACGAGCCTATGTTGCACAGGGTGGTGACCTGAACGAACTCAAATATAAAGCAAAATGGTTTCCATTCGGTCCGATTCTTTCATTCACCCTGTGCATACTCGTCATAGCAGGACAGAACTATGGAGCATTCCTAAGCGGCAGCATCGACTGGTATGGAGTCGCCGTCTCCTATATTGGATTACCGATATTCCTGGGAGTCTGGCTAGGATACAAGATTTATCACAAGACCAAATTAATAGCATTAAAAGATTGTCAATTCGATAAATCAGATGTGGCTTGATACCAATGGAAAAAACCTGAGCTCCCCTTTGGGGACTTAGGTTTTTTTATGAAGATTTGTATCGAAATCGAGTTATATCTGCGAAAATCGGAATATATCTGCGAAAAACGGAATATATCAACGAAAATCCAGTTATATCTGCGAAACGGCAATTATCTCATCTCAAATGATTTTTTTATAGCTGAATAATTGGGGAAGTGGTGCAATATTATTCTATGTACGATTATACTGTGGATGAAAGGAAACTGATGATGAAAGAGGCGTTTCGCGGTTCTGGAATTGGAGTCATTTTCATGGCGGTCTTCGGAACACTGTGGGCGGGTACCGGTGTAATGGGATTGCAGGGGTGGGGGTTTCCCTATGTGGAACTCGCAGCCATATTCGTGGGAATCATCATGGTTATCGTTGGCATTTCATTAATACATGCTTCACAAAAAATGTCCAATCAAGTTTCAGATGATGGGGCAAGACGTCTTAAGCGTATCGGATTTTTGTTTAATATGGTCTTCATTGCCGAAGGTTTGCTGATTGGGATTGCCATTGCCATCTGTAACTTGATCAATCAGACGGATCTTATACCGGGAGTCATCGCCATTATTGTAGGGATTCATTTTTTACCATTGGCGTCACTTTTCCAAATCAAGGTTTATTATGCAACAGGTATGCTTCTCTGTTTATTGGCGCTTATTACATGGCTGATTGTGCCAGACACCGTCATGGTTGGGGAGCACCAAATCCTTGCACCGTTATCATTGCTCGGCTTTGGATGCGCGCTAATACTCTGGACCACTGGACTTACGCTATGGCTTGGAATAAAGAATTCAAGCCGAACGATAACCGATGAAGAATGAATCAATGAAAAAACCCGTCATGGTGAACGGGTTTTTTCATTTAATTTTTCATCCAGGTCAAGAGCCTGACAATTTGAAAGGGTTCATTCCAAACGAGTATAAAACTTAAAAGAAAGAATACAGCCACAGCCAGAAATTTCGACTTTCCTTTTTCATTTTTATACATGGCGCCGAAACTGCATAACATACCAATAACTAACGCACCGAATCCCGAAATCATTAGCAGTTCGGAGGCTGTTGGTAAGGCAAGGGAACAGCAAAATGATAGTGTACCAATCATTGCAAATAGAATTGACCAATTGCTTAAACGTTTCATAGAGACTCCTTTTTTACTAATTATACCAATTCGGTGCTTGCAATGAAATTAATAAATTTGAGGTTGTCACTTATGGGAATATATTGTAATATATATAACAATATAAAAATCCATTTCATTTTAGAAGCATTGATAAGGACATGAATCATTTTTACGGTCTTCAGAGAGGGAAGAGAAGCTGCGAACTTCCTGGCTTAGGAAAATGTTTTACCGCCTTTGAGCYATATCGGTGAACAAGAGTAACTGATATCGTCTAAGCTGCGTTACAAGCTCCAGAGCCATGAGTATTTCTTGCTTATGGGAAATTGGGTGGAATCACGGGTATAAACGCACTCGTCCCTTACTTAGGGATGGGTGCGTTTTTTTATATATAAAAATATTGCCATGATAAGGACATGAATCATTTTTACGGTCTTCAGAGAGGGAAGGGTTAGCTGCGAACTTCCTGGCTTAGGAAATTGATTTACCGCCTTTGAGCTATATCGGTGAACAAAAGTAACTGATATCGTCTAAGCTGCGTTACAAGCTCCAGAGCCATGAGTGTTTCTTGCTTATGGGAAATTGGGTGGAACCACGGGTAAACGCACTCGTCCCTTATATAGGGATGAGTGCGTTTTTTTATATATAAAAATATTGCCATGATAAGGACATGAATCATTTTTACGGCCTGCAGAGAGGGAAGGGCAGCTGCGAACTTCCTGGCTTAGGAAACTGATTTACCGCCTTTGAGCTATATCGGTGAACAAGAGTAACTGATATCGTCTAAGCTGCGTTACAAGCTCCAGAGCCATGAGTGTTTCTTGCTTATGGGAAATTGGGTGGAACCACGGGTAAACGCACTCGTCCCTTGCATAGGGATGAGTGCGTTTTTTTATTACTTAAAAAGGGGTGTTTATGTGATGGGTGAAAAAATGATTAAAGTTCAATTCCCGGATGGGCAGCAAAAGGAGTATCCGCAAGGGATCACAGTGGAAAGTGTGGCAGGCTCAATCAGCCCAAGTTTAAGGAAAAAGGCAGTAGCTGGAAAACTGGATAAGCAATTGGTTGATCTAAGTCATAAGCTTAATAAGGATGGCGAACTGTCGATCTTGACTCTCGATTCGGTTGAAGGATTACAAGTATTGCGACATACATCGGCGCATGTTTTGGCACAGGCTGTGAAAAGAATTTACGAAAATGTGGAATTAGGGATGGGACCAGTCGTGGAAGACGGTTTTTACTATGATTTTAAGTTAGACCACTCTTTGAGCTCAGAAGATCTGCAAGCCATTGAAAAAGAGATGGAACATATCATAAGTGAAAATCTGGAAATTAAAAGGATAGAAGTGACTTATGAAGAAGCTGTGAAGTTATTCAAGGGGAGAGGGGAGTCATTCAAGTTGGATATAGCAAAGAACATACCCAATGGTGAAAAATTAACGCTCTATCAACAGGGGGAATTCATCGATCTTTGCAGAGGGCCGCACCTTCCATCCACATCATTTGTAAAATCATTCAAATTGACTCGTGTATCTGGTGTATATTGGCGAGGAGACAATCAAAATGAAGTTCTCCAAAGGGTGTATGGCGTGGCTTTTCGAAAGAACAAGGATTTACAGGATCATTTTAAATTCCTGGAAGAAGCGGCCAAACGCGACCACCGTAAATTAGGGAAGCAGTTGGAGTTATTCATGTTTTCGGAGGAAGCCCCTGGAATGCCATTTTATTTACCGAAAGGACAAATCGTTAGAAATGAATTGGAGAAGTTCTCGCGCGAGCTTCAGACTGAAGCTGATTATGACGAAGTTCGGACTCCTTTGATGATGAACCAGCGGTTATGGGAACAATCGGGCCATTGGGATCATTATCACGAGAATATGTACTTCACTGAGGTGGATCAAACAAAATTCGCGATGAAGCCAATGAACTGTCCGGGTCATATGCTTATTTTCAAAAACAGTCTTTATTCTTACAGGGATTTACCCATCCGGATGGCCGAATTCGGTCAAGTCCACCGTCATGAATATAGCGGTGCATTGAACGGGATGCTGCGTGTCCGTACATTTTGTCAGGATGATGCCCACATCTATGTACGGCAGGATCAAATCGAAAGTGAAATTAAACAAGTGTTTCATCTGATCGATAAGGTGTATCGCACTTTCGGATTCGAGTATTCCGTGGAGCTCTCGACTCGTCCTGAGGATTCAATGGGCGATGATTCCCTTTGGGAAGCTTCTGAAACAGCCCTGAAAAATGTTCTGGAAAGCATCGGGATACAATATCAAGTAAATGAAGGAGACGGGGCATTTTATGGACCGAAAATTGATTTTCATATTAAAGATGCATTAAAACGAAGCCACCAATGTGCAACAATCCAACTTGATTTTCAAATGCCCGACAAATTTGATTTGACTTACATCGATGAAAATAATGAAAAAGTCCGTCCGGTCGTCATTCATCGTGCCATCTTTGGATCGATCGATCGATTTTTTGGAATCCTCATAGAACATTTTGCCGGTGCTTTTCCGGTATGGCTCGCCCCGGTGCAAGTACAGATCATCCCAGTCTCACAAGTTCATCTGGATTATTGTTTACAGGTTCAAAATGCACTGAAGAATCAAGGCATAAGAGTGAAGATCGATGATCGGAATGAAAAGCTGGGGTATAAAGTCAGGGAAGCGCAGATGGGGAAAATCCCATATATGCTGGTCCTTGGAGATAAAGAAGAGAAAGAAAATGAAGTAAATGTCCGGAAATACGGGGAACAAGAATTTGAAAATGTCACAATAGAAACGTTCATCAAGAAAATGGTCCAGCAAATAAAAGAACGCAGCATCTAACAAGAAAGCAGCTTAAATTGGAACTCACGAGTAAATGGCCGAAATTCACGAGTAAAAGCGAGAAACTCACGAGTAAAAGGCCGAAATTCACGAGTAAAAGCCCGAATCTCACGAGTAAACGGAATAAAAAAGACAGCCGAATAAATCGGCTGTTTCTTTTTATCTACAAATCCATACCCAGCCAACACCAGGAATGAACTGCTGAAAACAGTTACCCCCAGGGCCGCCATGCCCGCTGCCAGGGCAGGTTAATCCTAAGTAGTGTAATCAAACTATATCTAGAAATCCTCCCTTTGTGTTTACCCTTTCAGGCTATGAACAATGAGGGATAAGTGTCCGACATGGACAAAGAAGGATAATAAAATAGGCGGCCTATTTTATATAAAAGCAAGAAATTTATTCGAATTCCCGAGTAATTGCTCAACTTCTTATGTAAATAAAACCTTTGCTGCCTGGATGGCAAAGTATATGCCGATCCCTATAAGGGATATCCCCGAAATGATCGAGATGCCCATTAGAATGGGTTTGGATAAAAAGCGTCTGAAGGTGCTGGCGATGATGGCCATTACGAAATCCCAGATTAAGAGGCCGATAAGGATTCCTGAGCTGTATAAAAGTAAATGATCCATATCATATTTTGAAGCGGAGTTTGCGAGAATGGATCCGTAAATCCCCAGCCAAAACAAAATGGATAAAGGATTCGAAAGGGACATGATGAATCCTGTCAGGAATGAAGAAAAAAGGGAATCTTTCGCTTTTCGTGCATTCACTTCAATTTTACCTGCACTTAGCAGACTTTCGATTCCGGTATAGGTCAGGACGAAAAATCCAAAAAGCCATAAAAATGTCTTCATGAAGGAGTTGTCCAAAAAGTGGACGACACCGAAAAAGACGAGGGCTATAAAAACAAAATCCGCTAAAATGGCACCCCAGCCAAAAATCCAGGCATGCCAAAAACCCTTCTTGATTCCTTTGTCCAATTGAGCAGCGTTTATGGGACCGATAGGAGCCGCCAGTGATAAACCTAATAATACATAGCTGAAAAAAACACCCAATTCATCACCTCATTGTTTAATACATTTTCGCTTATTTGAATGTATTCAAACAATTGGACTTGTACCACCTTTTTAGTCCTTTTTGAGTGGACATGGTGAATCAGTCCGGTTTGCGCTTACCTAGTTGTGACAATTTTAAAAAAGAGAAGAATATTTTTCTTTTATGAAGACGAAAGCGGGAAACCCATTCTTAAACAGAATAGTTTTTTTGTTTTAAAGGGAATAGGGGTAATTTTGGGAGAAGCGCAACTGAATAAATGTTTCTGCACTATAACATAATAATTTAAGACATCTAATATATGATGGCAAAACAAATTGGTTTCACAAATGGTTACCTTTTATGCAATAAGTTGCTTTTATAATGGATGAGGAGTGTAAGTATGGAAGGTCATGAGAAGCAAAATAAAGATGTAAGCGTGTGGTGCTTGATTAGTATGGCATCGATTCCATTGGTTATGACACTTGGAAATTCAATGCTTATCCCGGTTTTGCCCATTTTCGAGGAAAAGGTGGGGATATCTTCATTTCAATCAAGTATGGTGATAACAAGCTATTCCGTTGCATCCATCTTTTTAATTCCCATTGCTGGTTATTTATCAGATCGATTCGGAAGGAAAATGGTCATTCTGCCAAGCTTGATCCTAGCCCTTATCGGTGGTTTGATAGCTGGTTATGCGTCATGGAAAATGGAAAATCCCTATACATGGATTATCATTGGGAGGGTATTGCAAGGGATTGGGGCGTCTGGTGCCTCACCAATCATTTTGCCTCTGGTGGGGGATTTATACAAAGATGATGATGAAAAAACGAGTTCTTGTTTGGGAATCATAGAAACCTCGAATACGTTTGGGAAAGTGCTTAGTCCAATATTGGGTTCCCTGTTTGCTGCATTTATCTGGTTTTTACCATTCTTCTCGATTTCATTCTTCAGTTTAATATCTATTGTTTTGGTCTTTTTCTTTATAAAGGTACCAAAGGAGAAGGATGAGCCGAAGAAATTCAAAGATTTCTGGCATGATACGAAAAAAATATTCAAGAAGGAAGGAAAATGGTTATATACGGTTTTCCTCATTGGTGTCTTTGTCATGTTGGTTTTGTTCGGTGTTCTTTTCTTTTTGTCTGATAATCTGGAAAAAATCCATGATTTGCATGGAATCAAAAAAGGTTTAGTGATAGCGATCCCGCTATTTTTTCTTTGCGTATCTTCTTATGTTGCAGGGAAAAAAATCAAGGGGGAATTACCAATCATGAAAAAGATCATCATGATCAGTTTAGCTGTCCTTTCAATCAGCCTTGTATTTGTCGGTTTTACTAAAAACAGGGTCGTCCTTCTATTGGTAATAACAAGCTTGGTGGGCATAGCAATTGGTGCTTTATTGCCGACACTCGACGCAATCATCACTCAAAATATAGAAAAGGAACAGCGGGGGACGATAACCTCCTTCTACATGTCATCAAGGTTCATCGGCGTTGCGGCAGGCCCTCCGGTCATGTCCCTTGTCATGAAAAATCATATCAATATGACCTATATCATTTCTGGGATCATCGGTATAGGCATCGTATTGATTGTTATGAAATTCATTAGTTCGGACAAAAAAGAAGCTGCTGCCTAATCGCTTCAATACATCTCCAAAAAGCCGGGATTTCCCACGGATTTTTTTGTGTGAATTGGGAAATTTTTTTGGCATGTGGTTATAGGGAGAGGGGTGTCACATAAAATGTACAAGTCATGAACTAGCTCGAAGGAGTGATGCTTTTTGAGTGTACATTTACTGCTAAGTTACTTTTTCTTAGGACTTACCCTTGCAGCACCGATCGGCCCGGTGAACTCCGCTCGTATCGATAAAGGAATCAAGAACGGGTTTTGGCACGCCTGGATCGTTGGGGCAGGGTCGATGATCGCAGATGCCTTGTTCATGATTTTAGTATATGTAGGAATGGTACGATTTTTAGAAATCCCGATCGTCCAGATATTTCTTTGGCTTTTTGGCGGATTTGTGCTTATTTATTCCGGGGTGGAAAGTGTATTGCGGGTTAATACGATATTATTAAATGAATACAGGAATAGAGATTCATTAATTTCCTGTTTTTTGACCGGGTTCATCATGTCCGTGACCAGTCCATTATCCATTTTATTTTGGTTGGGGATTTATGGATCTGTTTTAGCTAAAACAGCTTCAAGTTATGGGACATCCCAACTTTTCATTTATAGCGGGATGATCTTTCTTGGTCTTACCTGCTGGGATTTTTTTGTAGCGGCATTAACGAATGGATTTCGCAGGTTCTTAAATGAAAAAAGCTTAATGGCCATTTCGATCATCTCTGGATTATCATTGGTCGGTTTTGGGGTTTATTTTGCTTACCAAGGAATTGATGCCATCCTATCATAAAGCAGAATGCATTAGATTATTACATAAGGTATTTGAAAACTTCTTCCTTGCATAATTCATTGTGGATTATCAACACTATGAATGTTGGAAGGGGGTAATGTTATGACAACAAAAGCCAATTGCAGTTCAGCGAAAGGAAAGGCTGTCCAAGATTCCAATGCTTCGGGTGAACAACAGGGCGACATGAAATGGTGGCAGCTTTCATTGGTCGGCGTAGGCTGTACGATCGGGACAGGGTATTTCCTCGGATCGACCATAGGGATTAAAACGACTGGGCCTTCCATTGTATTTTCATTTGTATTGGCTGCACTGGGTACCTATATCGTTTATAATCTGCTTGCCAAGATGACGGCGGCCGATCCTCAAGAAGGTTCTTTTTGTTATTATGCCAATAWAGCATTTGGACGATGGGCGGGCTTTAGCTGTGGCTGGAATTATTGGTCCTCCAATATATTGATCATGGGAAGCCAGCTTACTGCGCTTTCGCTATTATCTCAATTTTGGTTCCCGAAAGTGCCGCTTTGGCTATTTGCATCCGGTTTTGCCATTGTTTCAATCGTGGTGGTATTGCTTGGAACAAAAGGGTTCGACAGGGTGGAAAACATCCTTGCTGTAATTAAGACAGCAGCAATCGTAATGTTTATCATCATTGCAATATGTGCCGTTTGCGGCTGGTTCGGTCTTGCTGGAGCAAAACCGCCATCATTTCCGAATACGTTCAATGAATTATTCCCAAAAGGGTTAAAGGGGTTTTGGACATCCCTTATCTATGCCTTTTATGCGTTTGGCGGCATTGAGGTCATTGGATTGATGGCGATGCAGCTTAAAAAGAAAGAAGATGCACCAAAGGCAGGGACGATCATGCTCTTGGTCCTTACCATTATATATGTGGTTTCATTGGGATTAGCCGTAACCATGATTTCGTTAGGGGCATTCAGTGAAAAAGAAAGCCCATTCGTTACGGCATTGGACAGTTACCACCTGACATTTTTCCCGCACGTTTTTAATGGTGCGATCATCATTGCCGGTTTCTCGACGATGACCGCTTCACTATTCGGTGTAACCAATTTATTGGTAACGCTATCCAATGATGGGAATGCACCCGCATTATTCATGCAAAAGATCAAGAAATTCAAAGATCTTCCGCTGCCGTCACTGGGGCTTGGAGCCTTAGGTCTTTTAGGATCAATCATCACTGCCTTGCTCCTGCCAGGAAAGATTTATGAATACATTACAACATCTGCCGGTATATTGCTTTTGTATAACTGGGCATTCATCATTCTTTCTTCATTCAAAATCTTGGAAAATAAGATGTGGAGTAAGATTACGGCGGTTTTCGGACTGCTTTTAATTTTAGCGGCCGTAAGTGGAACACTGCTTGAAAAAGAGATACGTCCAGGGTTTTTCATCAGCCTTTTATTCATTGTGATCATCGGTCTTGCAGCCCTTTTCATGAAGTTCAAGGTATGGAATAAGAACAAGGCAATGGCCGCAAAAGCGAGTAAATCAGGACTCGATTAAAAAAGGAACTCGACTAATTCAAAGTCGAGTTCCTTTCAATTTGGCGCTAAATTTCAATGATTATTGGAAGGATCATTGGTTTTTTCTTAGTTTGATTAAAGAGATATTGCCCCAGTTCCTTCTTAATGGTTTGTTTAATGATGTTCCACCGGTATATTTTTTCACTTTGTAAGTCGTTGACCGTTTTCGTGACAATACGATTTACATTTTTAAGGAGGTCCTCGGAATTTTGAACATATACAAATCCACGGGAAATGGTATCGGGTCCTGAGACTATTTTTCTTTCTGTCTTGCTTAGTGTTATGACGATGACGAGCATTCCATCTTCGGAAAGCTGTTTGCGGTCCCGCAGAACGATTTCTCCAACATCCCCGACGCCAACACCGTCGACAAAGGTATTGCCGGCAGCCACCTTTCTTGTTTGACGGGCAACGGAGTTTTCAATATCCACCACATCACCATTATTGATGATGAAAGTGTGGTCCTTCTCCACCCCGACAGACTCAGCTAACAATCGATGCTGGTGCAGCATCCGATACTCACCGTGAATCGGGATGAAATACTTAGGTTTCATCAGGGTAAGCATGAGCTTTAACTCTTCCTGATAAGCATGTCCGGATACATGCATGCCCGTTACAGTCCCAGAACCGTAAATGACCTTGGCACCTAGTTGAAACAGGTTGTCGATGATACGTGAAACATCCCGTTCATTTCCGGGTATTGGTGTGGAGGCAAGAATCACTGTGTCATCAGGCAATATGCTCATATCCCGATAATTCGAACTGGAAAGGCGGGAAAGGGCGGCAAACGGCTCTCCTTGACTTCCTGTACATAAAACCGCGACCCTTTCAGGGGCATAACTATCGACTTCTTGTGGTTGGATAAGCATCCCATCAGGAACCTCGAGATAGCCGCGTTCAATGGCAACGGTTACGACGTTCACCATGCTTCGTCCAATCAGGGCTAGTTTCCGGTTTGTCTTTTGTGCAGCGTTCACAACTTGTTGAACACGATTGACATTTGAAGCGAATGTCGAAAGGATGACTTTCTGTTTTGCCTGCATGAAGGCCTCTTCAATATGGCTGCCAACCAGATGCTCCGAGGGACTGGAGCCGGGACGCTCTGCGTTCGTGCTTTCCGATAGTAGAACGAGGACACCTTCACTCCCGATTTTGGCCATTTTATGAATATCGGGATACTGATCATTCATCGGAGTCAAGTCAAACTTGAAGTCCCCTGTATGAACGACCGTGCCTTCCGGCGTATGCATGGTGACTCCGAGGCAATCGGGAATACTATGATTCGTTTTGAAAAAGTCCAGAACCATTTCCCCGAATTCCAGCTTTGAATCCGAATCGATCTGGATTAATTCCGTATCACCCAAAAGGTTATGTTCTTTTAACTTCAATTCAATCAAACCAAGTGTTAAACGTGTGGCATAAATGGGCACATTCAATTTTTTCAAGAAATAAGGGATACCGCCGATATGATCTTCATGCCCATGTGTCACAATCAAAGCGCGGATCTTCTCCTTATTCTCCTGAAGAAAGGAAATATCAGGAATGATCAAATCGACTCCTAATAAACTTTCATCAGGAAACTTTGCACCACAATCAATAATGACGATATCGTTGGAATATTGAATCACATACATGTTTTTACCGATTTCATTCACTCCGCCCAGAGCCAATATGGACAAAGCATTCTCTTTCACACTCAAGTAGATGGACCTCCCTTTATTATGATAAGGATAGTGTTTCCTTAGGTTGCTTTTATAAAACTAACTCTTTTTTTAAATCAGGCTAATTCAAAAAGCCATAAAAAAAACACCTGCCGCTTTCGGTAGGTGCGTATCTTCAATCTTCATCGGCTCAAGCAAGAATGGATGCTTTCTTCAAAAGTCTCCAATGCTTGGATCTGTGAAGCATATCCAGTTTTCAGAGTGGCCAGCAGACTTTCTATCAGAAATTCTCGCGGTTTGTCTGACTGCATCAGCTCATCTTGGATGAAATCGACCAATTCAATGGCTCTTCTTCGATCTTCATCGCAAGGAATAGCTTTGTTTATCGCTTTTTTCAATTCCGTGGTGGAATGAAGCAAATCATTATGGCAAGCATCAAGCTGGTTTGTGAATTCGGGAAACCACGTATCCATTAATTCCGGGTCAATGATCTGTTCCCCGCTTTCAGCCACTTCATTGACTAAATGGACAATGCGATTCATGCAATAGCGGATAATTTGTATGTCCGGTGTACCGGCGGGATTAGCACGGTAACTAAAATGATTCATGTGGGTCATCATCGAATGAAAGATAATGACGCTATCTAAAAGATAGGGTTTTTTACTTTCACCGAAGATATCGATAAAACGGTTATACATCCAGCGTAAGCTCAACAATAGCGTCTTATTGATGAATTGCTTTAATTCTTCATCATTGGAAACACGGACTTCTTCGATCAAGATAAGCAATTTGCTTTGCTTGTTCACCATCAATTGCAGTTCGAGCTGCCGGATGAAAATTTCAATATCGGCGGAATCTTGACCAATCAATAGTTTTTCCCGTTCATGGCGAATCTTTGTATAAAAGGAGCGGAAAATAGCTATAAATAATTCACCCTTCGAAGGGAAATAATTATAAAATGTACCTTTTGATATACCGCTGCCGTCTAAAATGTCCTGAATGGACGTCGCCTGGTAGCCTTTGTCAATAAACAGCTTATGAGCCGTATCGATGACATTCTGCCTTCGATTGTTCATTATATCACCTGATTTTCATTATACTGCTTGTATAAAATTAATCGTACTCTATTTTTCATCACAGCACAAACCCTTATTTAAACCAGTAAATTTTTATTGCAAAAAATGAACTAGGGGTATATTATTGATTTTGTGAGTTTTTAATATACCGCTCGTCTAATTAAATGAACCAATAGTTTGAATGGAGGAATAGATAAAAAGTGAGTACTGCACAAATAAATGAGAAAAAAGGTTCGTATGGCATTTTGGCCATACTGATGGTCGGTGCGTTCATAGCGATACTGAATTCAACCCTTTTAAATATTGCACTGCCATCAATCCAAATAGACCTGGGAATCGAGACTTCCACAGTCCAATGGCTGACAACAGGCTACATGCTCGTGAACGGAATCATGATTCCGACAACTGCCTTCTTAATAAAAAAATATTCGGTGCGTAATCTGTTCCTGACAGCCATGCTCCTATTCTCAATCGGGACGATCGTGGCAGGTGTAGCGCATGTATTCCCGCTATTATTGAGCGCACGTATGGTTCAGGCTGCAGGTTCGGCAATCATGATGCCATTATTAATGAACGTACTTTTAACTTCTTTCCCTGTTGAAAAACGGGGCTCGGCAATGGGACTATTCGGTTTGGTCATGATGTTTGCCCCTGCAATCGGGCCGACGCTTTCAGGCTGGATCATCGAACATTATGATTGGAGAATGCTATTCCATTTCATTACTCCGCTAGCTTTACTAGTGCTTATTTTCGGCTTCTTTAAACTTAAAGACCACAAGGAAAAAGTCGATATCTCAATTGATAAAATATCGGTCATCCTTTCAAGCTTAGGCTTCGGCGGTTTGCTTTACGGATTCAGTTCGGCAGGCAGCAAGGGGTGGGATAGCCTTGAGGTATACGGAACACTGATTGTCGGTGCCATCTCCCTGATCCTTTTCATAACACGCCAGCTTAAAATGGAAACACCAATGCTTGAGTTCAATATCTTCAAGCACCCGATGTTCGCTTTATCCGCAACGATCTCAATCGTACTGAACATGGCGATGTTCTCGGGGATGATCTTAATTCCGATGTACACACAAACAGTACGTGGCATTTCACCATTCGATTCTGGATTATTGATGCTTCCAGGTGCGTTATTAATGGCCCTCATGTCACCGGTCACCGGTAAGCTTTTCGATAAGTTCGGTGCCCGCATCCTTGCTTCAATCGGTTTGCTTATCACCGTGGTAACTACGTATTTGCTAAGTAAATTATCAATGGAAACCACGTATACACAAATTGTAATCCTGTTTTCCGTTCGTTCCTTCGGGATGTCAATGTCCATGATGCCGATCATGACAAATGGTTTGAACGCGTTGCCAGCCCGCATGAACCCGCACGGTACAGCCATGAATAACACACTGAACCAAATTTCCGGTGCGATCGGTACGGCATTGCTCGTTACGGTCATGTCTAACCGTGCAGCTTCTACTGCCGAAGATTTAATGACGAAAGCGATGAGCAAATTAACGAGCCAGCCCACCGCTGAGATGATGGGCCAAATGAAAGCCCAAATCGGGATGCAGGCAATGCTGGATGGAATTAACTTCTCCTTCTTTGTATCTACCTTCATTGCCGGTGTGGCGCTGATTCTGGCATTATTCATTAAGCGTGCTTGGCCGGCTGAAGAAAAACCAGCTGTGAAAAAAGATCAAACCGCTTAAATGAAACAATAAAAGGCCCTATGCCACCTGAATCGTTCAGGCAGCATGGGGCTTTTTCTATTCTGCTTTTCACGTTAAGGCCCGTAACGGAATGTAATTCAGGCTGCTGCGGAATGAAGCCAAAGGATGAATAAATGGATGAAGGCAGGAATAGAAGGTGTGAAGGCAGAAATGAACAGATGCAGGATGAATAAATGGGTGAAGGCATAAACGTATAATTTACTTATAGTCAACATAGTATTTTAGAGGTTTTTTTAAAAATAGATCGGGGTTCAAAATGGCGAATCCGATCCTGGGAGTGAACGGAGATGGAAATTCGGGTTAATCAAATTGAGTTGAATGGACTCACGTTTCAATATCGGGAGTGCGGGGATGTTTCTGCTCCACCGCTTGTTGTTCTTCATGCACTGGGAAAAAGTTCGGAATCATGGGATGAAGCGGCTGCCGCATTAGGAGAAAGTTATCGTGTTTTAGCTTTAGATCAACGGGGCCACGGTGGGAGTGCGAGAACGAATACATATACTTTTGAATCGATGCGTGATGATTTGCTTCTTTTTGCAGATGCGCTTGATTTGGGAAGGTTTTCGCTAATGGGGCATTCCATGGGGGGGACGGTTTCCTATCTTTTCTCGCAAACCTTTCCTTCGAGGATAGAAAGGTTGATTGTCGAAGATACGCCGCCTCCTTTCTCGGATAAACCAATGGAGGTTCCTTCCAGGCCTTCTGTCCCACTGCCGTTTGATTGGCAGGTAGTGCCTTCGGTTCTACAGCAGCTTAATGAACCCGATCCCGAATGGTGGGAACGCCTCACCGATATTATGATGCCGACGCTTGTTATAGGGGGTGGGGCCAGCCATATTCCCCAAAACAAATTGCAGGAGGTTTCCGAGCTTATCCCGAATTGCGAATTGGTGACGATAGAGGATGCCGGACACTTTGTCCATGAAGATGATTTATCAGCTTTCTTGTCTGTTGTAAAAAGGTTTCTTTCCAAAGGGCAGGCGCTTTAATACGATAGGAGGGTTGCCTGCGCAGCCCTCTTATTTCTGCTTTAAGTGGTTTATTTTAAAGACGGCATTTACCGATTTATTATTAAGGATTTCCAGTAGCTGTTCAGCCATATAGTCAGCGCTATATTTAAAGCCAGTGTTGACCCATTCGATGATCATGCCCAATATCGCATATGCTTGGTAACTGGAGGCAAGTTCTTTATTGATCTTAGGGTTCGGCCGGTAATCTTCCAGGTCCTCCACTGGAAGCTTCTTCAACTCATTACAAATCCGTTCCAGTAATGTAGGCCATGCATTCGACTTTAGGATGAGGGTATAAATGTTTGCATGGTTAGCTACATGTTCAAATATTTTGATGACCGAAGCCGTTAGTTCATTGATGGTGAAAGTTTCGGCGTTCTTATAAGGTTCCCGGTAAGATATGATCAAATCGGCAATCACATCCTCCATGACCTCTTCAAGCAGCTCCTCTTTGTACTGATAGTGTTTATAAAATGTACCCCGATTAAGGTCGGCGAGTTCTACAATATCAGTAATCGATATCTCCCTGAAATCCTTACTTTGCATTAAAGAAATGAGGGATTCTTTCAAAGCCATTTTGGATTTCCTGATCCTTCTATCAATCCCAGTATTATTATCAGTCATTTTCTTCATCCTTTGTTCGTTATTGTGCTTTTAATAAACATAGTTACTACTTTCTGTTCATTATTCAACATTGAGGACAGCATTTGCTGATTGTATAAGCCTACTGAAACTAATTATACTATAAAGGAAGGTAGATAATGAACATCTGTACAATAAGTAACGCTTCACTAGAATGAATGGGGGAGTTCAAATGAAATTACAAGACAAAGTTGCCGTTGTGACAGGAGCAGCATCAGGCATGGGGAAACAAATTGCCATAGATTATGCTCGAGAAGGAGCTAAAGTCGTCGTATCGGATTTAAATCTTGATGGTGCGAACGATACGGTGGAAGAAATAAAAGCGAATGGCGGAGTGGCCTTTGCCATTAAAACGAACGTAGCGGTGGAGGAAGATATTCAACATTTAATCGATACCACGGTCAGTACGTATGGAACGGTGGATATTTTGGTGAATAACGCGGGTATCATGGATGGCATGGAACCTGCTGGGGACATTGAAGATTCTAAATGGGATCGGATTTTTGCCATTAACACGACAAGCGTCATGCGTTCGACTAGAAAGGTGATGCCGATCTTTTTAGAAAAACAAAAAGGGGTCATCATCAATATTGCTTCTGCTGGCGGTTTGTACGGTGCCCGGGCTGGTGCTGCTTACACTGCCTCTAAACATGCAGTCGTTGGTTTCACGAAAAACACGGGCTACATGTATGCCAATAAAGGGATTCGCTGCAATGCTATAGCACCAGGCGGAGTAGAAACCAATATTGGTTCCAGCATGACGAATATCAATGAGTTTGGCTTCTCTCGCCAACAACTGGGTATGGCGATCAATCCACGAAACGGCAAACCTGAGGAAATCGCTAAAGTGGCATTATTCCTTGCTTCAGACGATTCCAGTTTTGTTAATGGTACTGTCATTACGGCAGATGCTGGTTGGAGTGCATATTAAGCCATGAATTAAAAAGAATCCATGCATTCCTGCCAGTAAGCAGGGATGCATGTTTTTTTGAGTGGAGCCTTGGCAGGGTATTTGGAGGAGGATTGTGGTTAGCCAACAATTTCCATGAGGAAGGTTCTGACTTCAACGGGTGATTTCAATCGAAAGTGGATTAGTGGGGGCTGGATAGTTCCGCTACTATCCAGTTTTTCTCAAAAAGAATTATGCTATCAATGGATTTAAAAGATAAATTGAACTCTGAAATCTCGGAAGCAAAATACGTTCCCTGAAAAAATCCACTTTCCTTATGAAATAGAATCATTGAGTGATCCATTAGTTTGCTGCGGTACCTCGCAAACAATATATTAATGTTCGTGAGAATATTGAAGGACTTTCTGACGGACATAATCAAGATGCTTGTACATTTGGCTGAATGCTTCATGTGGATCATGTGCTGCAAGTGCAGCATAGATGGCTTTATGATACTTCACGGTCAGTTCCCGTTCCCTGAATTGAATCAAGCTATTTATTTTATTATGAGTGATCAATAAGGAATCGATCATGCCTTCAATGATGGGATTGTTCGCACTTAAAGCGATGATCTTATGGAATTCTTTATCGGCCTCTCCATAATCGTTGTCTTCACTATTGGCAATCGTGTCAATCGTAACCTGCAGTTTCTCCAGTTGCCCGTCTGTGATCTTCTCGGCAGCCATTGTTACTAATCCCAACTCCAAAGCCATTCGCGCTTCGATGATCGCTGGTAAATTATCCGTAGCCAGCGCAAGCATGACAGAGAATGGATGTGTACCGATTTTATCGTTAAAAAAGGTTCCTTCACGCGTTTTCCGCGTAATGACCCCTAGTGTATCAAGGGCACTGAGCGCCTCACGTAAAACAGGCCGGCTTACTTCAAGTTCTTTCATAAGTTCCATTTCAGGAGGCAGTTTGTCGCCCGCTTTCATTTGTCCAGTGACGAGCAGATGCACAATTTGATCCACGACTTGTTGTGAAAGAGTGTTGCGATGTACCGATTGTACGCCTAATTTCTTTGACGATTCTTCCATTGTGTAACCCCTTTTCTGTTAAATCCTATATGTATTCCTACTGTAAGACTAATTATATAATATAATACACTTATTTGCATGTAGACCTATGTCCAAAAAAAGTAAAATGCGCCGCTCTTAAGAGAGAGACGCACGCATTGTTGGAAAAAAATCATCTGACAAGGCAAGGTGATTTCGGATTGAACTTCCATCCGGAAACCAAGTATTGCATAGCCATTGAATCATCACGGGCACCAAGTCCTTTTTGTTTATAAAGCTGATGTGCCTTCTCGATTTGTTCCATATCCACTTCAATTCCAAGTCCGGGTTTGGAAGGGACATCGACCATTCCGCCGACAATTTTAAAAGGTTCTTTCGTCAAACGCTGCCCATCCTGCCAAATCCAGTGGGTATCGATCGCAGTGATTTTTCCAGGTGCGGCTGCAGCAACGTGTGTAAACATGGCAAGTGAAATGTCAAAGTGATTATTCGAGTGTGATCCCCAAGTCAAGCCCCAGTCGTTACACATTTGAGCGACACGGACGGACCCTTGCATCGTCCAAAAATGCGGATCGGCAAGAGGAATGTCCACGGATTGAAGTTGAATGGAGTGCCCCATTTGCCTCCAGTCCGTTGCAATCATATTCGTAGCGGTTGGAAGGCCCGTTGCACGCCTGAATTCCGTCATGATTTCCCGGGCGGAAAAACCATTCTCCGCTCCGCATGGATCTTCCGCATATGCCAAAACATGATGTTGATCGCGGCAAAGTTTAATCGCATCCTCAAGCAGCCAGCCGCCATTTGGGTCAAGGGTGATCCTGGCTTCAGGGAAGCGTTCAGCAAGTGCCGTCACCGCTTCGATTTCTTCTTCCCCGCGCAAAACCCCGCCTTTCAATTTAAAATCATTGAATCCATAGCGAGAGTGGGCGGCTTCTGCCAAGCGGACGATCGATTCGGGTGTCAGCGCTTCCTCATGACGGAGGCGAATCCAGTCATCTTCCGCTTCCGGTTCGCTTAAATAACCAAGATCTGTTTTATTGCGGTCGCCTACATAAAATAAGTAGCCCAGCATTTCCACTTTATCACGCTGCTGTCCTTCGCCGAGAAGGGCTGCGACTGGAACACCTAAATGTTGGCCAACTAAATCAAGAAGTGCCGCTTCCAATGCTGTTACGGCATGAATGGCAATACGAAGATCGAACGTCTGAAGGCCGYGCCCTCCAGCATCCCGGTCCGCAAACTGCTTGCGGATGGCATTTAGAATGTTGTTGTATGTCCCAATGGACTGGCCCACAACCAATTCTTTAGCATCTTCGAGTGTCTGGCGGATTTTTTCGCCTCCAGGAACTTCACCTACACCCGTATTACCTGCATTGTCTTTTAGAATGACGATGTTCCGGGTGAAATAAGGAGCATGGGCACCACTCAAGTTCAAAAGCATGCCGTCATGGCCCGCAACTGGAATGACGCTCATTTCTGAAATTACCGGTGTGCCGATTTTTACATGATCCTTTAGTAATTGATTGTTCATGATCTTTCCCCCTATATCAGAATATTTAGTTGATTATGATTTTAACTTTACACGTTTAATTTCACCAACTAGGAATAAATAACTTAAAATCGCGACAAGAGCATTGGCACATACGAAGACTAGCGCACCATTAAACGAGCCTGTCGTGGCAATGATATATCCGATGATAATCGGTGTTGTAATGCCGGCAATGTTTCCAAATGTGTTGAAAAGCCCGCCGCTGACACCTGACATTTCCTTTGGTGAGGTATCGGCCACTACCGCCCAGCCGAGTGCCCCGAATCCTTTACCGAAAAACGCAAGGGCCATAACGAAAATGACAACCCATTCCGTATCTACATAGTTTGCTGCCACCAAGCTCATCGATAGAATCATCCCAACAACAATTGGCACTTTTCGGGCGACAGTCAATGAGAATCCCTTCCGTAACAAGAAATCCGAGAATGTCCCTCCGAGAATGCCGCCAAAAAATCCACAAATGGCCGGAAGGGAAGCGACGAATCCAACTTCAAGAATGGTCATGCCCCTTTCTTGTACTAGGTACACAGGAAACCATGTCAAGAAGAAGTACGTTAACGTCGTAATGCAATATTGTCCGAGATAAACACCTAACAGCATGCGATTTGATAATAGCTGCTTAATATGATTCCAGTTGACGCCTTTCTTTTCCTCCTTATTTGTACTGGTTTGATCCATATTGATCAAAGCGCCGCCCGCTTCGATATATTCAAGCTCAGCTTGGTTGATGCGAGGATGTTCCTTTGGGCCATATATCGTTTTCATCCAGATGAAAGCAACGATGATCCCTAAAGCACCCATAAAGAAGAAGACGTATTCCCAACCGAATTTATACGTAATGTAACCCATGATCGGTGCAAAGAGAACGGTTGCAAAATACTGTGCCGAATTGAAAGTGGCAGCCGCGGTTCCGCGTTCATGGCTTGGGAACCAGGTGGCAACGATGCGGCTGTTGGCCGGAAAGGAAGGGGCTTCCGCCAATCCAACTAAGAAGCGCAGTCCGAACAATACCATGACAGCCGTTCCCGCAGAACCGAAAAAACCGAGAAACCCTTGTAAAAGCGTAAAGGTGGACCATAACGTAATACTCCAAAAATAAACTTTTTTCGAGCCAAAACGGTCTAAAAGCCAACCGCCTGGAATTTGTCCAGCTACATAAGACCAAGCGAAAGCGGAGAAAACATAGCCCATCATGACTGAATCGAGACCAAGCTGACCAGACATGTCCGTACCCGCAATGGATAGCGTCGCACGATCCGCATAATTCAGGGCTGTAACCAAAAAGAGCATAAAGACAATGAACCATCGTGTGCGTGTTTTTTTCTGGGCACTTGGCAGTTTAGGAGATGGTTGAAAAACTTTTTCTTCAGCGTTCATATACTCACTTCCTTAATCGTATTTTATTATATTTTCTAATTGATACCGCTTACAATGTTAACTGTTTCCTCCTTCGTGAAAATTCTTAATATTTAGTTTTGTCCAATGGTAAGACAAATAAAATTGTTTGTCAATGGCTTTTTTTCTTAAAAGTTTTTCATTTTAGCTCCTTCATTATCGTGTTTTTTTTGTATATATTAGAAGCGAAATTATCGAGGGATAAAGTAGTGCTTCATTTTTCAGAAAATAAAAAAAATACGATTGACCAGATGGTGTATTTGTCTTACAATAAAACAATAATACACAAGGGGGAATAAAAAATGAATAAGATCCGCAAGGCACCTAAAGGAATTCTCGGATTTCCCGTGGCACCATTCACAACGAGTAATAAGCTTGATGAACAAGCACTCGCCCAAAATATCCAATTTTTATTAGATGAGGGACTAGAAGCTATTTTCGTGGCATGTGCAGCAGCGGAATATCCATCATTAAGTAAAGAGGAATATGAAGCGATGGTTGAGGTAGCCGTATCCGTCACCGCTGGAAAAGTACCTGTATACACAGGGGTAGGCGGGAATATTCAAACTTCCCTCGAACTTGCCAGAATATCTGCGGATAAAGGGGCAGATGGTTATTTAATATTACCTCCATATCTCGTTACTGGAGAACAGGCTGGTCTGTCGGCTTATTTCAAAGCCATCGCAGAGAGTACAGACTTGAATTCCATCGTATATCAGCGTGATAATGTGGCATTTTCACTTTCAACTTTGGAAGCGCTTGCTGAGGTCCCGCAGGTAGTCGGCGTCAAAGACGGTCTGGGCAATATGGAGTTGAATGGACTCCTTACACAAACCTTCGGAAAACGTTTCGGCTGGCTGAACGGAATGCCGCTTGCGGAAGTTACCATGTCGGCCTACGTTCCACTTGGCTTTGATTCCTATTCATCGGCGATATCCAATTACATCCCGCATATCTCACGAAAGTTCTATAATGGCATCCTGAGCGGAGATCAAGAAACGGTCAATGAAATTTACCAGCAGGTCATCATGCCGATCAACAACATTCGCCGTCAGCGAAAAGGGTATGCCGTTTCTCTCATTAAAGCAGGTATGGAGATTATGGGAATGCCGGTTGGGCAAACAGTCAGATTACCGATTCTTCCGGTGGAAAAAGAACATTATGCAGAAATGCAAACGATATTAGAGAATGCTTTAGATCGTTTTCCAAAAGAAACACCAATTCAATCAATCTAATAAGGGTGGGGATTATATATGATAACTACAGTTCAAACAAAAACGTATCTTAACTATATTAATGGTGAATGGGTTGCTTCCATTTCAAATGAAGTTGAAAAAAGTTTAAACCCGGCAGATAAACAGGCAATTGTCGGTTATGTACAAAAATCCACCAAGGAAGACTTGGACCTGGCAGTGGAAGCAGCGAAAAAGGCGAAAGATAAATGGCGCAAATTAGCTGGTTCAGAGCGCGGGGAGTATCTATATAAAGCAGCGCAGATTCTTGAAAAGCGGATTGATGAAATCGCAGAATGTGCAACACGGGAAATGGGCAAGACATTTGCTGAAACAAAAGGGGAAACGGCACGCGGTATTGCGATCCTGAAATACTATGCAGGAGAAGGAATGCGTAAGGTGGGGGATGTCATTCCATCCACCGACAGTTCTGCGCTTATGTTCACGACGCGCGTTCCGCTTGGTGTTGTCGGCGTCATTACACCTTGGAATTTCCCGATCGCCATCCCAATCTGGAAGATGGCTCCTGCCCTCGTATATGGGAATACGATTGTGGTGAAGCCAGCCACCGAGACGGCGATCACCTGTGCGAAAATCATGGAGTGTTTTGAAGAAGCCGGTTTCCCGGCGGGTGTTGTCAATATGGTTACAGGGCCGGGCAGTGTCATAGGGCAGGGCATCGCCGATCACGAAGATATAAACGGGATTACCTTTACCGGCTCAAACGGAGTCGGAAAAAGGATTGGACAAGCGGCGTTAGCACGCGGAGCGAAATACCAGCTTGAAATGGGCGGGAAAAACCCGGTGATCGTTGCAGCGGATGCGGATCTTAACCTGGCTGTAGRAGCAGTCATTACAGGTGCGTTCCGTTCAACGGGGCAAAAATGTACCGCGACAAGCCGTGTCATCGTTGCAGCTGAAGTATATGAAGAGTTCAAGCAGCTGCTGGTGAAAGAAACGAAAGGCATTTCCATCGGGGATGGATTGGACAGCGGGACATGGATGGGACCATGTGCCAGCGAAAGTCAATTGAATACGGTTCTTTCCTATATCGAAAAAGGAGTGGAAGAAGGTGCTGCACTTCTAATTGGCGGGAAGCGTGCTGAAGAAGGCCCTCAGGCGAATGGTTTTTATGTAGAACCTACGATTTTTGATAATTGTACGTCAGATATGACAATTGTACAGGAAGAAATTTTTGGTCCGGTGATTGCCTTATTGAAAGCTGATTCAGTTGAAGAAGCCCTGCAACTTGCGAACAGCGTGGAATATGGCCTTAGTGCTTCAATTTTCACAGCCAATATCAAACATCTGCTTTCATTTGTTAATGATATGGAAGCGGGATTGATCAGGGTCAACGCCGAGAGCGCAGGCGTTGAATTACAGGCGCCATTTGGCGGCATGAAAAACTCCAGCTCCCACTCCAGGGAACAAGGAGAAGCAGCAAAAGAGTTTTTTACTTCAATTAAAACGGTGTTTGTCAAATAAGGGAAAAAAACAGTATTTTAACTGAAAATTACCGGCACGTGTATGTTTAGTGATGTCTGTTTGCTTTTTTAGAATGAAGGAGTGGTGAAGTGGATACGAAAACGCAACTGACGGAGGTACCGCTTTATATTAAGGTGAATGGGATCGACAATGTCGCCATCGTGGTTAATACGGGAGGCTTGGATCAAGGAACCGTATTCCCTTGTGGGCTTGAATTGAAAGAAAGAGTGCCACAAGGGCACAAAGTGGCTTTAATGGATATAGTCGAAAATGAAGCCATCATACGCTATGGGGAAGTTATCGGTTATGCGGCTAAATCAATCAGTAAGGGATGTTGGATTGACGAATCACTGGTGATACTTCCGTCTTCTCCGGATTTAAAGGAATTACCGGTAGCAAATGATATTCCGAAAACTTTACCCCCGCTTGAAGGGTATACATTCCAAGGGTTCCGCAATGAAGATGGCAGTGTTGGAACCAAGAATATATTGGGCATTACAACAAGCGTCCAATGTGTAGTGGGCGTGCTGGATTTCGTCGTGAACCGGATAAAAAAAGAGCTACTCCCGAAGTATCCCAATGTTGATGATGTTTTCGCCATAAATCACAACTATGGATGCGGAGTCGCTATCAATGCACCGGAAGCGGTCATTCCCATTCGCACGATACAGAACCTTGCGAAACACCCGAATTTCGGCGGGGAAGCCTTGGTAGTCGGACTGGGGTGTGAAAAACTGTCTCCAATGAGAATAAATCCAAGCGGGGACGATTCAGATATCATTTCACTTCAGGACCAGCAGGGATTTGCGGGGATGGTCCAATCCATTATGGACATGGCCGAGGAACGTTTAATCAAGTTGAACCGCCGGGAGCGCGAGACATTTCCGGTTTCCGAATTAGTCATCGGCACCCAGTGCGGAGGAAGTGATGCATTCTCTGGTGTCACAGCTAACCCTGCCGTAGGATATGCCACAGATCTGTTAGTCAGGGCAGGGGCAACCGTTCTATTTTCCGAAGTCACAGAAGTACGGGATGCGATTCATCTATTAACGCCTCGTGCAGTGAATGAAGAAGTGGGGAGAGCTTTAATAAAGGAAATGGATTGGTATGATAACTACCTTGCTTTAGGTGATGCCGACCGAAGTGCCAATCCGTCGCCAGGAAACAAAAAGGGCGGGTTGGCCAATGTAGTGGAAAAATCATTAGGCTCCATTGCCAAATCCGGAAGCAGCCCCATTTCAGGCGTACTGGCTCCAGGTGAAAAAGCAACGGAAAAAGGGCTGATTTTTGCTGCTACACCAGCTAGTGACTTTGTTTGCGGAACGCTTCAGCTAGCTACCGGCATGCACCTTCAAGTTTTTTCAACTGGAAGAGGCACACCTTATAATCTCGCAATGGCTTCCGTCATCAAAGTATCTACACGAAATACATTGACCGAGCAATGGAAAGATCTGATCGATATAAATGCTGGAACGATCGCTACTGGTGAAGCAACCATAGAGGAAGTCGGGTGGGAAATATTTCACCTTATTCTGGAAGTGGCCAGCGGTAAAAAGAAAACCTGGGCAGAACATTGGGGCCTGCATAATGATTTGGCACTGTTCAATCCTGCGCCAATTACCTAATAGTGAATGAATTGAAGGACTTCCTTTTATAGGGGGTCCTTTTTTTGATGGTCCAATTTTTACAGTTGCATTATTTTTCCTCCAGAAAAGAGGACCGCCGGACTATTGGCAGAAGTTATTAATGAAGGAATGATTTACATCAGGGTGATACGGAAGTACATTATGAGGAGGGATACCATGGTCACATTCAGGAATGCGACGGCAAAAGACTTAAGTGAAATCGTACGGATGCTTGCGGATGATGCATTGGGGAGGGAGAGGGAGCGATATGAAAATCCGCTTCCTGAAAGCTATCTAAAAGCATTTGAATCCATTGATGCAGATGAAAATAATGAATTGATCGTTGCATGCCTTGGTGCGGAAATCGTTGGAGTGCAGCAAATCACGTTCACACCTTATATTACCCATCAAGGCGGCTGGAGAGCTACGATCGAAGGAGTTCGGACGGCATCTACAGAACGGGGGAAAGGCATTGGAAGCAAGTTGATTCAATATGCGATTGACCGTGCAAAGAAGCGGGACTGCCATATCATTCAGCTCACGACTGATAAAAAGCGGGAAGAAGCGCTGCGATTTTATGAACGGTTAGGATTCAAAGCCACTCATGAAGGCATGAAAATGAAGCTTTAATTCACGGTCTTTTGTCCCCATTTTTTGTGCACAACAATTCGTCTGGCATTATATGTTAAAATTATGCGTGAGATAGTAATAGATGTATATAGGCTTTAAAAACTGATGAAAGGGGTGAGCTCGATGGAAAACGAAGCTTGTATTCAGAAGAGGTACGGTGTAATTAGTTTTACTTCATTCATCATTGGAATCATTTGCTTTTTTACTGTTTTTATTACACCTATCAGAATAGGAAATATCGGAAACTTGACTGGTGGTTATATCACATTTTTCCTTACGGTTGCCGGCATCGTTCTCTCTGTCATGGGAATTTTGAAGAAATCGGAGAAAAACATGATTTCCATCATCTCATTGGTTTTCTCCTCATCATTCTTTATATTTTGGGTAATCATCATCACTTTGTTGTTAACGGGTGAAATAGAATGGCCCCGCAGATCATACTAGCAGTTGCATTGGTAGAGTTAACCTTTCGTGATGCTCAGCGGAGCTGCAAAACAGAATGGAGAATCATAGAATGAATGTCAAAGCGGAATTATATTGGAATGAATATTGGCAAGGGAAAGATGAAAAACCCCAGTCTGTCAGTGCATGGCAATTCGGGGCCGATCCCGATCATTTGGCTCAGTTAGTGATGGATAGGATAAAAACGGCTACCTGCTCTGGGCATGTTTTTTACGGAGAGGAAAATGAACCATTACCATCCGTGGGTGATTACAGCATTATCTTAAGCAGTGAGGATTTGCCCTTAGCCATCATACAAACAGTGAAAGTCGAAGTATTGCCCATGAATGAAGTGAGTGAAGAGTTTGCGATTGCAGAAGGGGAAGGAGATCGTACCTATACTTACTGGTGGGATGCTCATGAGAAATTTTTTAAAGAAGAACTGGACAAAATTGGCCACACCTTTAAAGAAGAAATGCTGCTGGTGTGTGAGCGTTTTGAGTTGATAGATGTAAAGTGAGTGTGAACGGTTCAATTGGAAGATAACTAGTCTTTTATAGAGATTACCTAGTTATGGTTTCTTCAAAATGATGATCAACATTGAGTAATAACCTTCGATTTTAATAAGGGGCAAGATAAGCCTTCATGTAAATGCTTGCCCTTGACTACTACCATCCATCCCCCGTCACAGCGAATCCCCATCATGATCACAAATAATTTGGAGTCTCTTTTCCCACTCTTCCATTCTTTTTAATACGTTCTCCTCTTGGAACAATTTTAAGATGGTATTAATACAGAAATCATATTTTCCTTTGTGGTAATATAAGGTGAACTAGTACGTTTTAGGTAGAAAGTAATGAATTTGGAAGTTGAAGAATGAGTTCTATTAATTGTTACTAGTGAAAGAAGTGTGGAAAGGAGTGTTTCGTATGCAGTTGACGATTCAGGCATCGGGCGACAATGTGCAAGCAATATCTTATTTATTGTCTAAGAACCCGAATAATTTATATGAAAGAAATCATAAAGGGCATTTAGTGCGCCTTTTTTATAGTAAGTTCACGGAATCAGAAATGGAGGCAACAATCTTTGTTACTCCGGATCCCATAGAGTTAGTGAAAAATAATGCTAATTCCTACGATATCACTCACTACATAAATGATCGGGAATTCGCGGTGAGCAGCATTTTCTGTTCATTGATCAGGTCAGCACTTGGAACAGCTTTGAATGGGCAGCCGAAGGAAGAACATGCAGAGTGGGTGAACCATCCGTTTTCATTTCAGTTCAATTTTGGTCCGGTGGTCTCTACTCTATCCGATAATCAATTAAGTGAATTATTTGAGCCGATTGGTTATGAAGTGATAATTACGCGCCCGGACATCAAGTATTCTTTCGATATTAAGGATAGGAGTTCGGCAAGAAATGTTTCCTTGAAAGGAATGAAGACGCTACAGGATGGGTTAAGGCATTTGTTCATATTGATTCCAGTCATCGACAACTATAAGCATTATTATATTGATGAAAAGGAAATCGAAAAACTTGAAAGATATGGTGAGGGGTGGCTTGACGATCATCCTATGCGTGACTTTATCTATCGCCAATCCCTTAGATTCAAGGACGTATACAGCATCGTGGAGAACAAGAAACCTGAAATGAAGAAAGATGAAAAAGAAAGCAAGGTTCGGTTGAATGATCTTCGCTATGAAAAAATCGTTGATATCGTAAGTCAAATGCACCCAAGAAGCGTGGTTGATTTTGGGTCAGGCGAAGGAAAACTTTCAGTTCGTCTTGGATTTATTGAGGGGGTAAAGGAAATCTTGGCCGTCGAGCCATCCGAATCTGCATCCATCAAAGCGTTAGGGCGATTCGATAAAGTGAAGKATAAAGAAAAATTCGTGATTCCAGAGACACTATGGGGTTCACTCTTTTATTATGATGAAAGATTGAAGAATAAAGATGTCATCATTTTATGTGAGGTCATTGAGCATATCGATGAGTGCCGCCTTCCTAAGGTGATGGATACGACATTGCATGATTATCAACCGAAAGCATTGATCATTACAACGCCAAACCGTGAATATAACGAGGTATATGATATGGACGATTCCCTTCGGCACAATGATCATCGGTTTGAGTGGACAAGAGCTGAATTTCATCAGTGGTGCACTTCGCGAAATCATGGCGGTTACTATGATCTTCGATTCGAAGGAATTGGTGAAGAGCATGCCACACAAGGCTTTCCGACACAAATGTGTGTGTTCGAAAGGAAGGGGGACTGAATATGAATATCGTATTGCCATATGCAGGGATTGTCTTGTTGATTGGACCATCAAATAGCGGTAAGTCAACCTTATTAAAAAGAATGATTGAAAAAGAAGAGATTTTACCTTCTGAAGTAATAAGTTCAGATGACTTTAGGATAATGGTAAGTGATGTGGAATTCATTGATTGGCATGATAGACCAAAGGATGAAGCGGACAGCCTGATGGACGAATACCAAACCATTTCAGGTGAAGCCTTTTCAATGATGGAATCTGTCATTGAAGCAAGATGCCGTTTAAATAAATTAACCATTATCGACGCGACCAATCTTCACCCTGATGATCGGAAAAGATATATCACTTTAGCCAAAGATCATAATGTTCCAATTCAATCGATTGTGCTGGATATCGCTGAAGATGAACTGCTTGCAAGGGATGAACGAAGAGAACATCCAAGGGGAAAAAGACGGATTAGACAGCAATGCCAGACCTTCAAAAGAGAAAAGCGATACCTGAAAAAAGAAGGCTATGCATCGGTTTACACTATAAAGGAAGCAGAAAATCTGCGGGTCAGCAGAGGTACCAATCCTCTTGAACAAGACATCGGGTATGGGATCGATATCATCGGGGATATTCATGGCTGCMATGAAGAGTTGATTCTCATCCTTAAGAAGCTAGGCTATCAAAAAAATCAGGAAGGTATTTATCTGCATCCCGAAGGACGCAAGTTCGTTTCAGTTGGAGATGTCATGAGCAGGGGGCCGGAGTCGCTTAAAACCATGCTCTTTTTCCATGAACATGTTCAAAAAGGCGTTGCCTATATGATTGACAGTAATCATGGATGGAAGATTGCCAGATGGTTGGATGGAAGAGGCGTCACATTAAACCATGGAGATGAAAAAGTTGAAGAAGAATTTAAAAGATATGAAGAGGAATATGGCAGCGAAAAAGCAGCGGAAACGAAAAACAAGCTAAAAGAGTTTCTCCTGCATGCCCCTTCGCATTACGTGTTCACCAAGAATGGTGTGCAAACCGTGATTTGTGTGCATGCCGGAATCAAAGACACATTCATCGGGAAACATTCTGAGGCCATAAGTGACTTCTGCCGTTATGGTGATACGGATGGTTTTGATGAAAGAGGAAAGCCAGTACGTAAAGATTGGTATATTTCCCATAAGAAAAGTTCCCTAATTGTCTGGGGACACGATCCCAAGCCGCAGCCGTTATTGATCAATAATACCATCAATATTGATCAAGGTGCTGTCTTTGGCGGAGCACTGACCGCTTTCCGCTATCCGGAAAGGGAGGTCATTTCCGTACAAGCGAGTCAAAATCATTCCGGGGACGACGACAACCCATTGAAAGAATGGGAGAAAAATCGGCTGAATCCGCCGAATATCGGTAAATTCATCAATGGCTATTCAGTATTGACAGAAAAAATGGGCGAGATAAAAGTCCAAAAGGATATTGTAAAACCTGCAATCGATAAAATATCACACTTTACGATACCTATTGAACAATTAATCTATATCCCGCCAACCATGAGCCCGACACCTAGTCTCTCTTCATCGGCAATCTATCTGGAACATCCAAGAGAGGCCATCGATTATTACAGAAGCCAGGGAATCCAAACCTTGATAGCTGAAAAGAAACATATGGGAAGCCGGGCCATCCTTTTTCTATTCCGGGATACTGAAGCATCTAAAAAACATACGGGTATCGAATCATTGGGGGTTATCTATACAAGAACGGGCAGACGTTTCTTTGACGTAAAGACGGAGGAACAACTTATCTTGAATATCAATCGAGATTTACATGAAAGTGGCTATTTTGAAAAGTATGAGACGGATTATGTCCTTCTGGACGCTGAAATCATGCCATGGAATCTGAAGGCAAAAGAGCTCATCAGAAATCAATATGCCCATGTAGCTGAAAATGCGATTCTTGACCGAACCATGCTTAAGGAAAAAATCGAGAAAGCGGTCCATGAAAATGCCGATTTAAAAGGATGGCTGGAAGAATATGAGCTGAAGCTGGAAAATGCCCATACTTTCAAAGAAGTCTTTCAAAAGTACTGCTGGGAAATTGAAGATATGAATTCCATTCAAATTGCACCATTCCATGTGCTTGCCCATAGTGATCATACCTTTTTCGATAAGCCACATAAATGGCATATGGAGATGAACCGAAATTTTGCAAAGTGTTCCCGTTTATTTGTGGAAACAGAATATAAAATGATCACGGATGAAACAAGTGAAGAAGAAGTCATTAAATGGTGGGAGGATATCACCAGCGAAGGCCATGAAGGCATTGTAATCAAGCCGGAATTCTTCATCGCAAAAAATAAAGGCAAGCTTTTGCAACCTGCCATAAAAGTAAGGGGAAGAAAGTACCTAAACATCATTTATGGAATGGACTATTTGCTTCCGGAAAATCTTGAGAGACTGAAAAACAGGAATACAGGCAAAAAGCAAAAACTGGCACTGAGAGAATTCTCCCTGGGAATCGAAGGCATTCAAAGATATGTAAAAGGTGAATCGATCGAGCGAGTACACGAATGTGTTTTGGGAACCTTGGCCATGGAATCAGATCCTGTTGATCCCAGATTGTGAGAGTTTAGCTTAAAATGGGGTTGCTGCAGCAGCCCCATTTCTATTTGTAGAAGGACTAGGGCGTTAAATATAAAGTTGAAACGTTCAGTGATTTGCTATAATAGGTCATTGAATTAAAAAACTTATAGAAAGATAGGTATTTGCATGAAAAAGAAACTGATATTCATTGGCTTGGGAATCCTGGTTGTTTTCCTGCTGATGCTTGGTACGTATAAATTAATGAATTCGAGAACCTATCAGGTGTTCGGTGGATTAACGGATAATGTCGAGACGAATGAAAAAGTGGTCGCTTTGACTTTTGATGACGGCCCATCGAAGAATGTAAATGAGATTCTGCCGTTGTTGGCTAAATACGATGTGAAAGCTACATTCTTCCTGATCGGTAACGAAATCGAAAAGTACCCGGAGGAAGCTGGGAAAATAGCGGAAGCGGGACATCAGATTGGGAATCATACGTATTCACACAGGCGGATGGTGTTCAAATCGCCTTCTTATATCAAGGAGGAAATCGAGAAAACGGATAAATTGATTCAGAACGCCGGATATAAGGGTGAAATTGATGTCCGGCCTCCAAACGGGAAAAAAATCATAGGTTTGCCTTATTATTTAAATAAAAATGATAGAGAGACCATTACCTGGGATCTGGAACCAGATAGCTATTACACTACCGCTTCTGACAAAGTGAAGTATGTGAAGGAAAATATAAAACCAGGTTCGATCATCCTGATGCATCCGATGTATGATGATACGGGTAAAGAGCTTCAAGCGATTGAAGGGATCTTACGAGAGTTAACGAACGAAGGGTATACGTTTGTGACGGTCAATGAACTTCAGGAAATGTAGTTTTTGGTCCAGACGATTTTCGAAGAATCGGGGTGCTGCGGCAGCCCTTTTTTATTTGATATAAAGAATAGTACAAAACATGGGCTGCATATTGTTTCTTAACGGAAGGTTGTTGTTAGGGCTTGGATTCGCATGAATTTTTCCTTAGTGGAAATAAAGCTATTAAAATGGGGCTGGTTACTTGTATCGGAATAAAAACACCGCTCTGATCATGATTTTGTGTTTCCTGTTATTCCTATTTCTTGTGGTGCTCATTTTTCGCCACATCACGGTATACTTCGTGTATAGCTCGGGCATCGGCCCGTTATTACTTATCGGGGTAATGGTTTTGGCTATCGTTATGCTTTTTATCAAAGGGTATAAATAATCGAGTTTCTTCATTTTTTTAGGTTTGTGCATTTTGAACGTTGATTTTCACTCCAGGCACTCGCTTTCCGCGGGCGGTCCGCCCTCGGCGCCTTTGCGCCTGCGGGGTCTCCCCTGGACACGTTTTTCCCGCAGGAGTCTCGTACCTTACGTTCCAATCAACTTTGTTTTGAAATTTAGAAACCCCTTTTGTCTACAAACTGGAGGCTGCTGCGCAGCCTTTTTTTATGTGGAAAAAGTTCTCCGCATCGATAGACCTAAAAAAATATAAAAATCAATAAAAAATTAACACTCCAACATTAGTAATATATGGTAAGATTTGAAATGGAATTATTTTCTTATAAATTTTATTCAGGGGTGATTAGTGCGTGGAGTTTTTTACTAAGTGGTCGTTTAAGAACAAGGCTGCCGTTTCATTGGTAACCATATTTATTTTGATGATAGGAGTTGTCAGTTATTTTAAACTGCCGATGGAGTTTTTACCATCTGCTGATAATCCACAAGTTACGATTATCACAATGGGGCAGGGCACCGATTCGAAAACGATGGAAGCACAAGTTACAGATCCGATTGAAAGGGCAGTTACGGGCGTTAAAGGAAAGAGTTCCATATACTCCACCACTGGAGATGGTTTTTCTAAAGTAGATCTATTCTTTGAAGCCGGATCGGATATGAAACAAGCGAAACTTGATGTTCAGGAAGCATTAGGCAGTGTAGCATTGCCGCAAAGCATGGCAAAGCCTACTGTTACACAGTTAAATACGTCAATGATTCCCATTTCATTTGTATCAGTTACTTTTAAGGATGGGTTAACAGCTGAAAATATAGACTTTGCCAAGAAAGAATTGGAGCCTTTGTATAAAGATATTAAAGGGGTTTCGGATGTCCAGACATTCGGGGTTTCGCAATCCATTCTTTCAGTCAAAGTGGATAATGAAGAATTGGCTAAAAAGAAAGTCTCCATTCAAGATGTCATGAGCGTTCTTAACGGTCAGAATGCAGCTCTGGCCGTAGGCGAAAAAGTGATTGATGGGAAGGCAAGTAACATCAAGGTGATTGGTGATTTAACAAGTATTGAAAAATTAGAAGCGCTGAAGGTCACTCCTAATGTCGCACTTGGACAGATAGCAAATGTTCAAGAAGCGAATGATGGCAACCTCATCAGTCGTTTTAATGGAAAGGAAAGCATTGATTTAAGCATTATCAAGGACAGTCAATCAAATGCTGTCACAATCAGTAAAGAGGTTGAAAAAGTAGCGAAAGAAATTAATGAAAAGTATAGTGACCAGAAATCGACCATTTATTTATCTACAGCTGATATGGTGGAGACGTCCGTTCAGACGATGGTAAAAGAAGTTCTGCTGGGTGCGCTATTCGCTACGATTGTAATCATGGTCTTTTTACGGAATGTACGATCTACATTCATTACAATCGTATCCATACCGCTATCTCTTGGCTTTACGTTATTTTTGCTGTCATTGTCGGGAGTGACGCTGAATATTTTGACGCTGGGCGGTGTCGCTGTAGCAATCGGGCGCTTGGTGGACGATAGTATTGTCGTTATTGAAAACATTTTCCGGAAAATGCAGCAGGAGAAGATTTCAGTCGAATTGGTGATGGATGCAACGAAAGAGGTGGGAGTGGCAATCACAGCTTCAACCCTTACGACTGTAGCCGTTTTCTTGCCGGTTGCTTTATTGAATGGAGGGCTTCAGGAGTTTCTTCTTCCTTTTGCTTTGACTGTCACTTATTCTTTGCTGGCTTCATTAATTGTGGCATTGACGGTTGTTCCGTTAATGAGCGCAGGATTGCTGAAAAGGACGGAGCTGCCAAAACATCGACCGGCCAAGCGTTTTACAAAGCTGGTTACTTGGTCACTAAACCATAAATGGGTTATCCTGATTGTTGCGATGCTGTTGTTTGTCGGTTCCATTGGTACATATTTTGCCATGCCAAAAGGGGCGATTGATAATTCTTCAGCAGACTATGTCTCTGTGACATTAACTTATCCAAATGATCAGCCCTATGAGAATGTAAAGGAAAAAGCGATTGAACTCGAAGAAACGATGCAGGGTATGAGTGAAGTGGATAATATTTTCATGCAATTAGGAAACTCGCCCGAGACAGCACAATATGGCGAAGTCGCATCACCTACAGA
>NZ_JBFUIQ010000029.1:0-50417 GCF_056401795.1 Peribacillus sp. P4_D6 | reverse complement strand
GCACTGTGACCCATCAGGTTAGCATAACTGGCCTCCACCCCTTGGATAGGCATGACGAAGGAATGAGAGGGCAATTGACCCGTTGAGACATGGGAGGGAAAGCCTCCAGGGGCGGCGTGGAGATGTACATTATATGGTAAAATGTGGAGTGGTAGCTGACTCCTTTATTTAACTATGCCTTCACGAATCCTAACTTATCTGAACTCAATTCATTTACCCGTAAGTCTAATTACAGGGGGTATGAAATCCTGCGAATAAGTGAGCATTCGAGAGATATTCGCATCAAACTGAGGGAGTTTAACAAGAAGTAGTAAAATAGAGTTGATAAAAGACTGAAATTCCTCAATCATCACTGTTTATGAATGGTACAATTGGAAAAAAGAGGTGTTAGTATGAGGAAATTATTATGGAGTTTTAGTTTGCTTGTTATCATTGTGGTGTTAGGGGGATGTTCAAGTTCCTCTAAAACTTCGGGTTCTCCTGARGCAAAAGACGTTGGCTATCAAATAGTAGAGTACGGTGGATTAAGTGATAAACGAGCTGTATTGGATAAAGATAATGTCAAAAAGATTGAAGACATTATAGCAAATGTCAAATGGGATAAAACAGTATCAGTTGATAAAAGTAGTAAAGAAGATTCTGTATTTTGGTTTATAGACCAAGAAAACAAGGAAGGGCAGAAATATAAGGTGTGGTTCAACGAAGCTGGATCCGTAGACGTGCAGGATGAAAAGGAGGTATGGGGCGTTTTGGAAGGGAAAGACGGTGAAACATTATCCTCTATTTTCAAACTTAATGAACAGAAATAAAGAATAGAAAAATATTAAGCTAACAGGTGCGTTAGCTGAAGATTGGAGCTGCCTTTAAGGCAGCTTTTTCTTTATTCAACTACCATGAAAATAAGTTTTTTAAGAATGGAAAAATGACAATACTTAAGAAGACCCCGCTCAATCGTTTTAAAAAAGGGAGAGCGTTAAAGATAGAAACTGAGTAGCTTTACAGAAAAATTTATGCAGTTTAGTAGCCTTTTTAAAAACAAATTTTTTTTGAAAATGGATTGTAAATTGGAAAAAAGTGATGTATCATTAATTTGTGAAATGTTTCACAAACAATATTATCCTTTTGAAAACTTAATGAGATGAAAGGATGAAAAACCTATGACAAAAGAAAAAGTAAGCCGTGTCGCATTAATTGGAACAGGGTTTGTAGGCTCAAGCTACGCCTTTGCTCTTATGAACCAAGGAATTGTAGATGAGTTGATTATGATTGATTTAAATAAAGAAAAAGCAATTGGTGATGTGATGGATTTAAATCATGGGAAAGTTTTCGCTCCAGATCCAACAAATATTCGCTTTGGAGAGTATGAAGATTGTGCAGATGTAGATTTAGTTGTAATTTGTGCAGGAGCGAACCAAAAACCAGGAGAAACACGCCTTGACCTTGTGGATAAAAATCTGAAGATTTTTAAAACAATAGTCGAGAATGTCATGGCTAGTGGATTTGATGGCATCTTTCTTGTTGCAACCAATCCCGTTGACATCTTAACATACGCAACATCGCATTATAGTGGGTTACCTAAAGAACGAGTCATTGGATCTGGTACCATTCTTGATACAGCTCGTTTCCGTTTCCTACTAGGTGATTACTTTAAAGTCGCACCGAAAAATGTGCATGCGTATATCATCGGAGAACACGGTGACAGCGAGCTACCTGTTTATAGTTCTGCAGACGTGGGTGGTATTCCCGTTTTGAAAATGATTGAACGCCAAGAACACTATAAAAAAGAAGACTTAGATGAGATTTTTATTAATGTACGTGATGCAGCCTACAAAATCATTGAAGGAAAAGGTGCTACCTACTATGGCATCGCTATGGGACTTGTGCGAATTACAAAAGCCATTCTCCACAATGAAAATAGCGTGTTAACTGTCTCTGCTCATCTGGATGGCCAGTATGGTGAAAAGCATGTGTACATGGGTGTTCCAGCAATCATTAATCGTAGTGGAATCCGAGAAATTGTCGAATTAGAACTCAATGAAGAAGAACAACAGAAATTCCAACACAGTGCTTATGTCTTAAAAGACATTTTGGCGCCTCATTTTGAAGAATTAAAATTATAACATTAAATAGAAAGAAGGAAGCATCATGTGGATTCAAGATTATAATCCATTGAATAACACGTACTTATCAGCCTTGGTTGCTGCCTTTCCTGTCATATTCCTTTCTATTGGGTCTGACTGTATTTAAAATGAAGGGCATTATCACAGCCCTTCTTACACTAATCATTAGCATAGGTGTATCGGCATTTTTATTCCAGATCCTTACTAGTTGGATCGTTGTTAGAAGGCCAATATGGTCAAAGAAATGTTCATGTTGATACTCCAACTGTAATTAATCGTACAGGTGCAAAAAATATTGTGGAGCTTTCACTAAATGAGAGCGAAAAAGAAAAGTTTGCACACTCTGTTAAAATACTTAAAGATATTCAATCTCTATTTTGGGAGTATTTTAATTTCTTAAGTAAGAAATTCTTACTTAAGGGAGCTGTTATTATGTTAGTAGAAACTATCGATCCATTTAATAATCTTGCTATTTCAGCGTTAGTTGCAGTTATACCGATCCTTTTGTTTCTCTTATGTTTGACGATCTTTAAAATGAGAGGTATTTATGCAACGCTTCTAAATTTATTTGTAACCCTTCTTATTGTACTTTTCCTCTTTAAGCTAGCTTTGGGAAAGCAATCGGGAGTGTTGTACAAGGTACGATACAAGGGATATGGTCGATTGGTTATATCATTGTGATGGCCGTCTGGTTATATAAAATCTCTGTTAAATCAGGGAAATTTGATGTTTTACGCGGAAGTATTGCGGGTATTTCACAAGACCAACGTCTTCAGCTCTTACTTATTGGGTTTTGCTTTAATGCCTTTCTTGAACGGGCAGCAGGTTTTGGTGTACCGATTGCAATCTGTGCCGTTCTATTAGTTTCATTGGGATTCAAACCTTTACAGGCAGCCATGCTCTGTCTAGTAGCAAATGGTGCTTCAGGAGTGAATAAGGGGGTGCTGCGGCAACCCCTTATTGAAAGGTTGAACGAAGGAGTGTAGGAGCATCGATTCTGTGAGACATGGGAGGGGTTGACCTCCATGAAACATTGATATCCTATAGTGCGATCATAACATTGCTTAAACTGATTTTTTCCTATAATTGGCTAGTTTAGCATACACTTTTTTCGATAAATCCCTACCCTTGAGGAGTGATGCCGAGTTTACATAAATAACTGTTAATGATATGACTATGAAATCCTAAGAATTCTAGAGCGATCGTGAGATTGTGTTTAGTTTATTGAGGGAGGTTAGTTCAATAACAAACGTAATAAAAGTTCATTGAAGAATAGAAAATCAATTTATATACTCTAACAATAATTCTTTGGTATCATTCCACAAACTTTGCTGCATAGAAACATCTTTTCCTGGATATATCGGATCAATTTTATCTCCAGTTCCAACATTAAAGTATCCTCCTGTCACTCTCTCATATTCGGAATCAAGTGCTAAACGAACAATGATGTCAGCCCCTCTTTTTGGATTTCCGATATTAAGGAATTCTAAGACTTTTCCCAATACAGAAGATATACGAAGTTCTCTTCCCAGGCCAGTATTATTGAAACCAGGATTTAGAGCGTTGGCATTTACCAAAGTTCCTGAAAACTGACGCACTAACTCACAAGTAAACATGATATTTAGAAGCTTTGTTTTTCCATAAATTTTAGATGAACCCCTCAATGTAAATGGAGATGTGTCCGTCAAATCATATGGTAATTTTAGTTCCCCATGATTTCGTGAGGCTTCCGAAGCGACATTAATAATTTTTGCATTTTTTGCTTTTACCAAAGAGTCCTTTAACAGATTTGTTAGTAGCCAAGGCGTTAGATAGTTTACCGCAATCATCTCGGCAAATCCTTCAGAGGTAACACGTTGCTCGAACCCATGAAGCCCAGCATTGTGGATGAGTACATCAATTTTTGAATAGTTTTGTTTTATCTCAAGTCCTATACGGCGAACATCATGCATTAACGATAAATCACCAAAATAGAAATCAACCTCCGTATTTGGTGAAGCTTCTCTAATTAATTTCTCAGTTGCTTTAGCCCGTTCTTTGTTACGAGCAGTCAGCACTAAATGTGCACCACGTTTTGCGATTTCAATTGCAGCAATCTGACCAATACCACTGGTAGCACCAGTCATTACAATTATTGGATACTCGGGCATTATACATTCTCCTTCTATAAACTTGACATAGTATTAACAATTAAATATATTTGACATATATCAATCATATTCAAGTATTTGATATATGTCAAATACATTTAGTTGCGTTGAGAAGGGAGAACTATGGATATTAATAATTCTGATTTGAGAGAAGAACTGGAGTTAGCTCTTGGTGAACAGCTCAATTCGTTGATTAGTGAGGCACATGCACTTAATGTCAGAACTGCAGCTACATTTGATACAACTTTGCAGCCAGCAGCCTTTTTGATTGTTCGCTGGTTATTTTCACATGGTCCTACTAACGCATCGACTTTAGCTGAATCAACAGCAATGGACCGTAGCTCTATCAGTAGACTTATAGGGCAATTAAAAGGTCTGGGATATGTAAAGAGTGAACCCCACCCTAAAGATCGTCGAGGCGTAATGTTATCTTTAACCGAGCTTGGTCATGACAAAACAATAAAAGCTTTAAAAGAAAAAGGATCTATTTTTTTCGAACGTATTTCAGGATTGACGGATTCAGAATTGAAGGCATATATTGAAATGCTAAAAAATCTAACGATATAACACAGTTGATAATTCTATTTGGAAATAAGAGTCTACTAATGAACACATGACTAAATCTGAAAAGCTCGTGTGTTAGTGTGTTAGATAGTATCCACTATTCCTACGTTGAAAGTCCAAAAGAGTTTAGAGAGACTAATTTAGATTTTTGCAGTGAAAAAAATTGTATTACAATTGCAGCTAATTAAATAAAACTAAGTATTTGAAGAAAAATTATTAATATTAGTATTCGGTGAATTGGCGGAATAGTTATTTAATAGTGTTTTCGAGGGTATGAAGTATTTTCTGGCTATGCTGCAATGTTAGGAATGATCATAGCTTTATTAAGCGCTATTTTCTTCCAATTGAATTTGATGCACCAAGATAAAGAATAATTATTGAGCTAACAGCTGGGTTAGCTGAAGATCATAGCTGTTTTAAGGCAGCTTTTTCTTTATGGAATTATCGGGGCAATTTAGTTTAAGAGTACTGTTTGATCTTTGTTCAACAATTGGGCCATTTAATCGAATAAGTGTATATTTGAAATAAAGCTGCACTGCTTTGAAAAAACTCTGTATATAAGCGTGCGTTTGTTGAACAAGAAGTAAAAGGGGTGATACATATTAAACATGACTAATATGTATCACCCCTTTTTGTAACTTTGTATGATTTTAAGACTTGAAAAATTTCAAACCAACATAAAAATCGTTATTATTTCTCTCTAACCTGCTCCGTTAGACGGTAGGTTATTACCCAATACAAAAGGGCCAAAGCGCTGACAGAGGCACCAAATAGACATACTCCGATCCATCCGTAGTTTGCGTATATATTGGTTGAAACAATTGAACCCATGGCACTGCCGATGGAATAAAAAATCATGTAAGCAGCAGTAAGTCGGCTTCTCGCCTCAGGACGCACTGTGAAAATCATACTCTGATTGGTGACATGTACTGCTTGCACAGCCAGGTCAAGAAAGATAACGCCAATAACTAATGCGATCAGTGAGTGTTCGGTAAAGCTGATTAGGAACCATGATGCTAGCAATAAAACTAGGGCTATGCAGGTTGTTCGCTGCCCTAAACCTCGATCAGCCAGACCCCCAGCACGAGCAGCAGCTAATGCTCCGGCAACTCCAGCAAGACCAAACGCTCCAATAGCGGTATGTGAAAGAGAGTATGGTGGAGCACTGAGAGGAAGCACCAACGAAGTCCACAATGTACTAAACGCGGTAAAAATCAGCAGAGCCAGTACTCCGCGGATGCGTAGGATTCGTTCTTGCATGAACAATGTGAGCACCGAACGAAGCAGCTGCGGATAGGATAGTGACTCTCTTTCGCTTTCATCACGCGGGAGTACTCGGAACAACACGCCAGTCATGATGAGCATCATGGCGGCAGAAACTAGATAGACCGAACGCCAACCGGCGAAATCGGTTAGTACACCAGCGAATGTTCGTGCGAGCAAAATGCCGATCACGACTCCACTTTGCACCAAGCCGACTATACGTCCACGCTCGGCTGGGGCAGCCAAAGTCGATGCGAACGCTACGAGCACCTGAGTCACCACAGCAAGCAGTCCGACCGCAGCTAACCCCGTGAAAAGCACTGTGATGATGGGGGCGATGCCAACCACAATCAGAGACAACACGGATAAAAGCATCTGACCGATGATTAGCCGACGTCGATTCAGTAGATCACCGAGCGGTACTAGCAGTAGCAGTCCTAGCGCGTAACAAAGCTGAGTAATGGTAATGACAATGCCGATGGATGAATGGGCGATACCGAACTCGGTCGCCAGAGAGTCTAGCAACGGTTGTGCATAGTAAATGTTGGCGACAGCCATCCCACAGGCTGTTGCAAACAATAGTGCCATATAGCGAGTCATGGTTGATCCGGATACTATTTGTAACTGAACCGTTTTCGTATCATGATCTTCAACTTTAATTGTTGTTTTTTCTTTAACCTTCACCTTTACCATTACTTACACCCCCCCTTTTTATACTTAACAGTATAATATATCGTTCGGTATGAAATGATTCCTTATAAGGATAACCAACAAAACGTTTTGATGTCAAGTAAGTTATGCAGTTATTTGAATGCTGTCCTTGAAAAAATGATCACAATTTGACAATAGGACTTTAATTAAATAAAATCATAATATACCGATTGGTAATTAAAAGGGGGATTAATTATCCATGAATCAAATACCGGGGAATAACGAATTAACTGAATTATCTGGGGGCGATTCACCATCTCCAAAATTCCTGCAGACAAACGAACAGATTATAAAAAGCTTCTTTGAAGTTGTCAGATCAGGTTGCAATCCCGAACAAGCTATGTTTTTTATGGCGAAGGAGGTAAGAGCACATCAAGTGAATTCAGAAAGCATGGTGACAATTAAAAGGTCGCCTGAGAATTATGCTGATCATATAAGAGAAATGATAGATTCATGGGGGAAATTTAAAATTGAAATTCAAGAATTAATTTCTCAAAATCAAAAAGTTCATGTCAGATGGAAGCAGACAGGAATGCATATTGGAGAGTATGAGGGTTATCTGCCTACAAATAAAGAGGTTATTGAAATAGGTAATGTCGTATACCGATTAGAGGATCGAAAAATAGTGGAATACTGGATTCAAGTGGACAGATTCGGAATCATTGAGCAAATAAAAAAGAATCAAGAACAAGATTAATTATCTAGTGAAGAAATTTTTTTGAAATGAGGGATTTATTATGGTTCGACAACGTGAATTTGATGAGGAAAAAGCGTTGGATGATGCTATGTTGCTTTTTTGGGAGAAGGGGTACAAGGCTACTTCGCTAAGCGATTTGACTGCCAAAATGGGGATACAACGACCAAGCTTATACTCAGCTTTTGGAGACAAAGAGAAATTGTTTGAGGCTGCATTACGCAAATATACAAAGCTACATGCTTCCCATATTCGAAAAAAACTTCAAAACAATCTATCTGTAAAGGAAGCATTTCACACATTTTTTGAAGATTTGGTGGAAGAGGAATATAAAGAAAGTCCGAACAAGGGATGTTTTTGCATTAACACAATGGTGGAACTTGCCCCTCACGATGAAAAATTTGAAATCCTTACAAGGGAGCATCAGATGTATCTTTCGATCATATTTCAAGAAACGATTGTCCGGGGTATTCGCTCAGGTGAGCTCGAAAGCAGCCTTAATGCTAAAGTTTTAGCACAGACACTAGTCGTTTCATTAATCGGACTTACGGTGTTGATGAAATCTCGTCCAGAGCGTTCATTTGTAGAAAATTCTGTAGCGATGATATTATCATTATTAAAATAAATTTATCAAAATTCCAGTTTTATCAATCATGTCAGTCTCCGTGAATAAAGGGGGGGGGTATAAAACCCAATCTATAAAATCGATTGCAGCTGTAATGCTAATTTTTATTAACCAGTTTCGGCAAGTTTTTTTAAAAAGAATGATTCATTATTATATTAAAAGCGTATTTTGATCAATCTTTTTTCAAAACACGCTTTTTCTTCGTTTATCAAGGTTATGAGTATCAATTTGATGAAACTTTATTTAAAGCAACAATACCATTGAGTTTTCACCTGATATTTTTGCAATTAGTTAACAGCAATACTAACTAGGATTAGTAAAGTATTCTTCAATTAAAGGGCGCGATTCTTTAATAAGAATCGCTTTTCTTAATGAACTACCATGAAAATAAGTTTCTTTAAAAATGAAAAATGATAATACTAAAGAAGACCCTGCTCAATCGTTTAAAAAAAGTGTATCTGCTTCAAAGAACGGTTATTTCGCAGATACAGGAATCTCATTTGTAGTAGGCGAAGGAGAAGAAGTATTAACGAAATTATGCGACGTCGCCAAAAAGGCATTTGAAGCGGGTCTTAAGAAAGCAAAACCCGGTTCCAAAAAAAGCAGAATCGGAAAAGCGGTGTTCGAAACAGCGAGACAGCATGGATTCACGGTTATCAAAAACCTTACAGGACATGGTGTTGGACGTAGAATACACGAAGCACCTGACCATATTTGTAATTATTATGATCCATGGGATAATGAAATAYTAAAGGAAGGGATGGTTATCGCATTCGAACCATTCWTCTCAACCYTTGAAGAAGAAGTATTCCAAAAAGAAGACGGTTGGACCTATGCTACTGAAAAAAGCTTTGTAGCTCAAGTGGAACATACGATTATCCTTACTAAAAATGGACCGATCATTGTCACGCTTTAATTCAAGCATAGACGGAAAAGGCGCGTATTCATATAAGTTGTTCGCCTGAAGTAACATATAAATTCGTAACATTTTTAAAAAATGTTTCTCGCATCTAAAGGAGTTGCTTTTGCAGCTCCTTTTTGTATGAAAACACAATAGTAAAAAAGCCATGCTAAAATAAACCCTCCATATTCTCATTTTTTTTGATGGGGGTAAATGTACTATGTCGTTATTTAACTGGTTATGCAGTTTGTTGTTCAGATGGAGCGATTGTATAGCCTTTCTTTTTTTTAGGTATTCGATCATATTTAATTCTTTGTTATTTTGTTTTTCTTCAAGGTAATTGAGCCTAGTTCWTGATAAGGTTCTCCTGTTTTTAAGATGTTGTAAGCAATCGTTAATAGTAAATGGGCAGAAGCGATTCGTCCCTTCATTTTTCCTTGCCGTTTGGTAATCCTTTTTCGATGTGGAGCAATTCGATTATTTTGCCTTGATGTCGCTAATACACATTCTACKGCCATCGTTTTTAAAGCTTTATTTCCTTGTGTGGTTTTACTCGTTTTTTTTACCGGCACTTTCGTAATTTCTAGGACTCACACCAGCCCAAGAGGCAAGGTGTTTAGCTGACTTAAATACGGACATATCAACACCCATCTCCGCAATAAAAGTGGCTGCCGCAGCTTTGTTCACACCAGGTATACYATCCAATAATTCTACTTCCTTACGATAGGGGGACAGGAGTTGATCGATTTGTTTTTCTAATTCTTCTATGGTTTSTTCTAAATAACCCATATGCTCCCAATGGTACCGCAACATATCGCTTGATGACGGCGAATACGCCTATTAATTGCATTGGCAATGTCAGTAATACTTGCTTTTGTTCGCCAATCTACCATTTTTCGAAGACCAWCGGTCTCTATTTTTTCACCATTTAGAATCGCTTCAAGGATACGGCGTCCCGATACACCAAAAATGTCTGATAGAACGGATGTTAGCTTGATATTAGCATCTTGAAGAATTTTGTGAATGCGATTCTGCTCTGATGTGCGATGATGAATCAATTTTTTTCGATAACGAGTAAGGCTCGTAAATCACGAATATCCTCTGGTGGGACAAAATTGCTTTCAATAAGTCCGCATCTTAGAAGCTTGGCAAGCCATTCGGCATCTTTYACATCAGTYTTACGCCCTGGAACATTTTTGACATGTCTGGCATTGGCAAGAACAAGGTGAAAAGAACCTTCGAGTATATGCCATATTGGTTTCCAGTAGACTCCGGTACTTTCCATCACAACATCGGATACCTGAAGGGTAGCGAGCCAATCACTTAAAGCTAAGAGCCCCGTTGTTGTAGTTGAAAAAGTTTCAATAGAGGTTTTTGGCTTTTTATCTAATGGTCCCAATAATACACAGGTTACTACTGTTTCTTGGTGTACATCTAGTCCAGCGCACACCGTTCAATCATTGCTTCCATAGGAGAATCACCTTAATAAAAGGATAAACAATACATGTGACAGGAGATTTGTTACAAAAATTTTTGTATACGTACTAGCAGTACACTAAATGGTTCTTCCATACTGTCACAACTAGTTTCTTATACAGGGTATCTTCCTTAAGGTCCACCAAAAAAGGATCAGCCTGGTTGTATTGTTATGACCATTATTGTCAACGGTTTAATGGGTTAGACTTTATTTTGGGGTAATGAGCAGGGTTTCGTGATAGATGGTGGCGGCGAGGATCGCCGCCATAGAAGTTTTCTTATGGAACTAAAGCAGGATAGTTCCATAAGGAGTTATAATATATTAGACTAATTCTTTAGCTTATTAATAATTTGTATCTGACACAAAGAGGTAGTGTTTAATTTACAAATAAAAGAGGATGCGATACATATGATTCATACTTTTGCCGTAACAAACGATTTAAAACTAATAACTGATATACCATTAAAACGTTTAGATGATTCAGATATTAAATGGTTTTGGGTAGATTTCGATACACCTAATGATGAAGAAGCACTGCTTTTAAAAACTCATTTTGATTTCCATCCACTTGCAATTGAAGACTGCTTACATTTTCTACAGCGTCCAAAACTTGATTATTATGATGGGTATAATTTTTTTGTTCTACACACTTTAAACCAATTCTCCCTTGCACCTGAAGAATTAGATATATTTGTCGGACACAATTTTATAGTTACTTTCCATTCATCACCTTCAAGTGAAATAGGAATGGTTCGAAAAAGAGCAATGGAGGATAAAAATACTATTAATAAAGGGGTTCTCCACATTTTTTATTCAATAATGGATAAAATTGTAGATGAGTATTTTCCAAGTATTTATAAAAGTGAAGATGAATTGAATGAAATAGAAATGAATAGAACAAATCAAGATTTAATTGAAAATGTTTATGAAATAAGAAATCAGTTACTTAAGTTAAGGCGCACAATTTTTCCGATGAGAGAATTGCTGTATAGAATTTTAAATTCGGAGAGAGTGATAGTCCCAAAAGATGATCGAGTCTATTTTATGGATATATACGACCATTTATTGAGACTTTCTGAAATGATTGAGTCTAATCGAGAAATGACGGCAGATATACGAGACAACTATATTTCCCTAAATTCAAACCGAATGAACAGAATTATGAAGACACTAACTGTAATGACATCAGTTTTCATACCCTTAACGTTTATTGCCAGTATATATGGGATGAATTTTGAATATATGCCAGAACTTACTTGGCAATGGGGATATTTTGGAGTGCTTGGAGTTATGGTATCAGTTGGCTCTGTAATGTTKTTTTGGTTTTGGCGTAAGGGTTGGTTTAAATGATTAAAAATAAAAAGCCGATGCAAAAAACGGGCACGATTGTTTAAAAAGGTTAACTGTGCCATATAGAACTAACAGTGCGTTAGTTCTATAAGGCACACAAAAATGATCAATCCATTGCTGCTAGTTGAAAGACCAATATTAGGGGCCATTGTAACCCTTGGTTTGTCTACAGGGTTTTCCATACCGTTCTTAACAATGTCATTTTTTATAGGGAAATCAGGATGGATAAAAAATATAACCACAAAACAACTCAATTTTGTGGTTATTTAACAATTATTATGGGGGGGGCTTATTTTTTGATTGGATGACCGAGATTAGATCATTTCTCACAAATAATGTATTTGCTGGCTTTACTGGCTTCTACTGCAAAGGATAATCCTATACAGCTGAAGGCATCGGGCCGTTGCAAGCCGATGGGTTTACGGAGCTATCGCCCCGAACCAGACTATATCCTTCTTTCTTTTCTTATCTTAAGCCGAAACTTTTCTGAGTAAGTGTTTAGACAATCAGGATAGCAGGGACCCGTTGTTTCGGATAAAATTCGTAAACGGACGTTTCGACCCCACTAGTATTAATCTATATTTGCAAACAGAGCTAAATCCTCTTTATTTCCAATCATCAGTAGCATATCTCCTTCGTGGATAACATAATCAGGAGATGGAGAGATAATAATCTCACCATTACTAACGATGGCAATAACACTAATATTATATTTTGCACGTAAATCAAGCTCCCTAAGACTTTTTTCTGTCATGCTCAAAGGGATCATGATTTCCTCTATATTGTATTCTTTAGAGAGCTCTATATAATTCAGCATTTTAGGGGATAGGAGTTGATTTGCCACCCGTTCACCCATATCTCTTTCCGGATAGATAACCCAATCAGCGCCTACTTTATTTAACACTTGTCCGTGGTTTTTATTAAGAGCTTTTGCAATAACCTTTTTTATCCCTAATTCCTTTAAGAGCAATGTAGTTAAAATGCTTGATTGCATATCATTTCCGATGGCTACGATGACACAATCGAAATTCCGGATTCCGATAGATTTCAATGTCTCTTCTTCAGTGGTATCCGCTATGACTGCATGGGTAACGCTCAATTCCGCATCCTCAACTCTTTCCTCATTTATATCAATTCCCAAGACCTCTTGTCCTGCTGTATGTAACCTAAGAGCTACGCTCGTTCCGAATCTTCCTAAACCGATAACAGCATATTGTCGTTTAGACATTCATTTACACCCCTTCATTTATTATTAACCAATCATGATTTTGCCTTTTGGATTCCTTAATGGATCTGGTTTGCGCCTCATGGCAATAGCGAAAGCAATAGTCAAAGGCCCCAATCTACCTGCAAACATTGTGAAAATAATGAGTATTCGGCCGATAGGAGATAATTCTGGGGTTAAACCCATTGAAAGGCCAACGGTAGCAAATGCCGAAGTAGCTTCAAATAATATCATTAAGAAATCTCTTCCACTTTCTGTGATGGTCAATAACATGGTAATCGTTAATATTAAAGATAACCCAATTACAGTAACTGTTAATGCTTTAAATATTGTTTCAATAACAATGCGGCGACGAAATAAAACTACATCTTCTTTCCCTTTAATCTGAGACCAAACAGTTCCTATTAGGGTGGCTAATGTAGTGGTTTTAATCCCGCCACCAGTCGACCCAGGAGAAGCACCAACAAACATTAAGAAGATGATAAGCAACAAAGTAGGTTGTGTTAAGTCCGGAATGTTTAATGTATTAGATCCTGCTGTTCTCGGAGTAACAGATTGAAACAATGAAGACAATACTTTTCCAGCGTAGGATAAAGGCTGTAACGTTTTGTCATTTCCATATTCAAATATAAATATTAAAATGGCCCCTCCTATTGTAAGGATTAAGCTAGTTATCAATACAATTTTTGTATGAACGGATAAGCGATGGGTATCATGGTATTCGTATAGTTCATTCATAACGATAAAGCCAATTCCGCCTAATGTTATTAGGGCAGCCACAGTAAGGGTTACGATAGGATCTGCTGCATATGGTGTCAKACTCCTAAACTCTCCCATCAAGTCAAAACCCGCATTATTGAAATTAGATATCGAATGAAAAACGCCATAATAGATTGCTTTACCAATTGGCATATCGAAAGAAAAACGAATAGATAATATAAAGGAACCTAGGATTTCAATGACTGCAGTGAAAATCAAAATCCTTTTTACTAACCTAACTACACCTGCCATAGATAAGTTATTTAAGGATTCTTGCAACAACAATCTGCTTTTTAATGAGATTCTTTTGCCTAATAAGAAGAAGAAAAATGTTGCAAATGTCATAAAGCCTAGGCCACCCACTTGAATGAGTGATAAAATTACTAACTCTCCAAACTTGGTAAATGTCGTTTCCGTATCAACTACGACAAGCCCTGTCACACATGTAGCGGAGGTAGAGGTAAATAAAGCATTTAGAAAAGAAAGACCATTCCCATCTTCAGTGGAGATAGGGAGAGTTAACAAATATGAACCAATAAGTATCAAAGCGGCAAAGCCCATTACAAGAATTTTTGGAGGATCTAAAAATTCTTTTACTTTTTTCAAAATTAATCATCATCCTAACTATAAATAAATTATTATAAGTACGAAGAAATACAACAAACATATTTACATTTAAATGCCCTAATACAAACTACTAGAGACTCTTTGACATTTGGTTAGTATTTCACCTTTGTTTCATTCACATTCACCTTGTAGATAACTCAATAGAACATTACTTAACCTCTTGTAAACAAAAGCAGACACTTTTCCTATGTATACAACAAGTCGGTATTACCCCTTTCCTTGGTAGTAGAAACACGCGTGGTTACATAAATTGATTTATATTTATACGCATAATAAAAAGACCTACGTATACATCAGGTTGCTATTTTGTCACAAAAAAGCACAAAAAAAGCCCACTGAATTTAGGTGGTCTTATGACCTCCTTCGCTTTAGCCGACGAAGTTAGCTGACGGGTAGGATGGCGAAAGAGCTTTTTTCTCATCCCTTCTGCAAATCAAAGCAGAATTAACCCCAAATGACTGGGTCCTCCGTATTCAATTACTTGAAATTAGGCCGATTTATTGTTTATGAAAAGTATCTTACTCCTTCAGGTATTAGTTGTAAACCCAATGTCACTAAAAATTACCTGAAGTTATTTGCTTTTTAAAAATTTATTTTTTAGCGAGTCATACTATTGTTAAGGTTTTGTGAACTTATTAAAATCATATTGACTAAAACTAGTTAAGACTTTATGATAGGTTCGATAAATTTCAGCGTAATTTTTAAGAACGTTTTTAATTATTACTATCTTATAAAAAAGGTCCGTATTTCTTTACATTCTTAATTAATGAGTTTTAATAAATCAAATAAAAAAGGGCAGGGAAATATGGAGAAAAAATCTTATAGATTTGTTATTAACGCTGTCGGTAAGGGTGGACAAACGTACTTAACTCAATGTGAGGATAAACATGCGCTAAAGAAATGGATAGCAAACAATGAGGATAAAATAATAATGAATGAGTTAAAGATAACGGATAAAAAAAAGAATCCATTTTTAAAATTGTTTTTCTAAAAACAAAATATCATCACCTGAATCAAAGGTCTTTCACAGAATGGGAATTTGATTTCCACGAACTGTACAACAATTTCTCCGCAGTCTTTAAACAATCATACGTGAATACCAATGTTTGTTTATGGCAGGATACCTTAAGAAGGTTTTACACTTTGAAACTAATCTTTTTGAACTTTGTTAAAAGTAATATTATGATTTTTTCGGTAGCGATCTATCTTTTAACCCTTAGGGAAAAGGACAGATCCCGAATGGAATGATCCCATGTGGATGTATATCCAAGGAGCTGATCTTCAGCTCCTTGGATACTTTTAACAACGGGCAGGCTAGTGGAAGAGTTACAAAGAAAGAGAGCATAATTATATGCTCTTTTGACTTAACATATAGCCAATTAAGATATTTTTCTAACCACCAACATCATAATTGTAATCAAAATAGGATCAGGATCATTTTCCCAGTAAATCCAGTGCTTAATCCAACTGTACCAAAAGCAGAGAAAGTTTCAAATACAAATCTTGACATGTCAACGATTTCAATAGAAGATAATTTTGGAGTTAATCCAATTGATAGACCCCCGAAACAACATGACCATTTCCTTCCAAATTACTTTAGTTAAACGTTTATTATATATTATCTTTTTATCCAAAAAGATATTTATTTCACGCCAACTAAAGCGACTACTTTTTTGAGTGTCGTTCCCTGAACTAATAGAGAAAATAAAACATTACTGAACGTCATCGCTAATAGCAGCTCTCGCCCTTCAAACTCCGGTGTAACACTTAATATAAGAGCAATAGAAAGAGACCCTTTTAATCCTCCCCAGGCAATTACATGCTTCCAGGAAGTAGGAATGTTTTTATCAAAAGCAAGACTGAAATAAACGGCAACAAACCGAGCCAAGAGTACGATTAGAATACTCCCAATAATCAACCATCCTTTATCTAAAAAATTAATACTACTGACTTCTAACCCTACCAATAAGAAAATGAGTGCATTCGAGAGGAAGGCAACAATTTCCCAAAAGGAATCCATTTTTTCATGTGTCAGGTCAGACATCCCGATATTTTTCCCATATGTCCCGAGGATTAAACCAGCTGTAACCACTGCGATCACACCTGAAACATGAAAATGTTCCCCGAGATCAAAAGCACCATAAAAGAGAACCATGGATAGTCCGATCTCCACCAAATAATTGTCGATTTTGGACGTAATACGGGAAGCAATAAATCCGCATACTCCCCCGATAAGGATACCTCCACATACTACTTTTACGAACTCAATAGAAGCCTCAAAAGTGCCTGTAATACTTAAAAAAGTGGTCACAAGGGCAATTTTAAATAATACAACAGCTACTCCGTCATTCGCTAAACTTTCTCCTTCGACAATAATGGATAACCGTTTATTCAGGCCGAGAGCCTTGAAAATACTAAGGACTGAAACAGGATCTGTGGCAGCCATCAATGCTCCGAAGATTAGTGCTTGTTGTAGAGAAAGGTTTAGTAGAAAGTACATTAGAAAAGAAACGATTAAAAATGTCAAAAATGTTCCAACAAATGATAATAATAGGATAGGTTTCTTACTCCGATTTAGTTCATCAATTGGAAGTTTAAGCGCTGCATCTCCTAATAGAGCTGATAAAAAGATTACAATAACTGTTGTCTGGAAAACAGTATCAGTTGCAGCATAACTCTTGACCTCAGACAAACCGGGAATAGGTAGAATCCCTATTATTAATCCAACAATAACAAGAAATGTAGGATACGGTTGGTTCATTTTTTCTGCTATAAAAACAATCCCTACCGCGATAGCTAGTAAAATGATCCAGTATGTAATCATCCTTATTCTCCCTTTCAATAATGCATGTTATACTCATGAACGGCAGTATAACTTCAATTTATTACTATCATTTACATTATTCAGGATTTGTAGTATAACCTACCTCTTTATTATGTTTTAAACAAATCAAGTTTAGATAATTGTTAATAAGGGACATAAAAAATAAAGTGTTCGGAAAAGTGCACGTCCTGAACTGAATAAATGCATTTTAATTAGGTGGTACTTTTTAAAAAACTATTTTTCAGGGGCATTTTCTTTAGGATTCTTTAATTTATAAATGATAACAAATATTATTATGCACACACCTACCACTACCAAAAGAAACATCCAAGTATTAATAAAATGCGAGTACCTCAGGAATGGAGGATGGATGGCCAAGAAAAGATTGTTACGGGATAGACCCAAAAGTTCCAAATAAAACTTTCTTAATGAACTCCCATGAAAATTAAAAAAGCTCAAAATCCAGAAAAAATCACAACAAAAATAGACCCAGTAAAAACGCTTTTTAAAAAAAGGCTGAGTCTTATGAGTAATCTGATTGAGTTTGGTAAATCGTTAAACAAAAACCTCCAATCCCAGCATATTAAGTAGAGGCTAGCGAGACGACCAAAAAGATTAATCTCCCATGAGGCTACCCATAAAGGGAGCGACAGTCGGTGGTACACCGTGGGTGTCGAAGTCAGACTAACGTATGGGCTGAAAGGCACCATAGTTCAAAGACCTTCTTCGCCAGCTATTAAATATTATGTACTTTGAAACCACATTGTTATTCTCTGTGGTGCAGCACCGATTTTGCGATGCATGTGTGGCTAACGGGGTGTTTAGTTTAACAAGGAAAACCCAATGTAATGAAAAATTTGTATACAATCTATTAATCTAAAATATATATAAATTTAACAAAAAAATGATAATTCATGTAACTTAAACAGTATTATTTGATGGTTTCTAAGTACCTCTCTAAATCTTTATCCATTATAAAAACTTCAATTCTTTCACCTGTTTTAGTGCTAATATCACTATGGGAGGAAAGAACTTTACATCCAGTTTGATCTTCAACTATTTTTTCGTAATCCTTGGTGTACATTTCACGAAGAAGCGAGCGCATTTTTTTTACAAGTTTTTTGCCGGAATTGTGACTGACAAGATGCTTTTCTTCCACAGTCAGGACACCTTTAAAACGAGTAATCAACATGTCATTAATTATATATGTTTTTGCTTCCTGTGGTCCTCTGCCTATCAGATCACGCTGGAACTTAATAAATGCTGCACTTATTTCTGCTTCAAGTTTCTTTTTGGGATTTAACATAATGCCTCCATTTTATCTCGGGAATTTATGGGATTTATCATAATACCCAACCTTAGTTATTGTCAATGTAAGTTTACAAACCTATAAAAAAATTTGTAATCACTAGAATTATTAAGTAAATTTAGTTTTTGCTGACTAATTTGGACTAAAATGACTGTATATGGTCGATTTTGAATTAATATCGTGATTTTATGAGGTTTACAAACATTTAATGATGAGCGTAGAATAATCCACATAAATAACAATTTGATATCGGCCAAATCTCAAGAAATTGAGAACGGAGGACCCACTATTTTTGGGGTTAATTCTGCATTTGCAGAAGGGATGAGATACTCTTTCGCCATCCTACCCGTCAGCTAACTTCGTCGGCTAAAGCGAAGGAGGTCATAAGACCACCTTAATTCAGGAGGCTTTTTTTGTTATGTTTGTAGCAAGATAGCAACCTGGCATTTCCGTAGGTCTTTTTATTATGCCTATAAATGAAAAGGTTTCTTGGAAGACAGATCGCACAGAGCGCTGTAAAGCTTGCTGGGTGATAAGTAGACCAATGAGTACTTTTTCTCCAATTTTATATGTTTGCTTTGCAATGCATCCAATAACCAATGTGTGAATCGTATTGATTAACGCTGGAGTATGGATAGCTACTGCATGGCTGCATACATGGGGAAAGAGTAAGCATTGGTCTATTTTTTATGTTTTCCACTGGCAGGATTTTCTTGCCCAGAAAGAATGCAGATTGAAAAATTAATAAGAGAAAGTACAAATGGGGTGAATTGGATGGGAAAAGTATTGCTTGTTGGGAAAGGAAAATTATTCAAATCTGTAAAGGAAAGTATAGGGGCCACCCACACGGATACAAGTAACGTAGAAACTGTAAACTATGATGAAGAATGGTTTAAGCCTACAAGGAACCAGAAGGAATGTGATGGAATAATGGTTCAAAACTCAGAGCAGGATAACTGTGTTTATCTATTCCCTAATTCTCTGTTTGATGGAATTAATCTTGTGAGATTATTTTCAGAGTTCAAATCTTTGAGGTTGTTTGTTGTCACTCATGATCAACAATATTCTAGTCTATATAAAAAAATGGGAGCTGATTTTGTCATCTTCAGTAAACCAGAATGTTACAGCTATAACTGGCTGCTAACAAGTGGAACCTAGTTTCTTTAAGAAACTCATAGGGGGTGAGCACATTTTAATTGTTTGAAATTTTTATAGTTTGGAAGGAGAGACGTCAATGGATCTTATATCAGTTTCACTTACAGCTTTTTCATTCTTATCATTTTTTGGATTTATCCATTTTTGTAACAAAGTTATAGAAGAAAAAGGAGAGTAGAAACGATGTTTTTATTATTTATTGTTGGAGCACTTTCGTTGTATTTAATTCATGCTTTAATTTACCCGGAAAAATATTAATAGCTACAAAACGGAGGAAATGCAAATGGATTTTTTACAAATCGGTCTGGTATTAGCACTCGTCATTATCCTGGCAATACCACTGGCGAAATATTTAGCTAATGTTTATTCCCTTGAAACAACAAAACAAGATCGGATGTTTGGATGGTTAGAAAGGGGCATTTATAAATTATCTGGTATTAATACCGGTGATATGAACTGGAAGCAATATGTAAAGGCACTACTATTGAGTAATTTAGTCATGTTTATTATTTCGTACATGATCATTCGATTTCAAGGAGTTYTACCGGGTAACCCAAGTAAGATAGACAACATGGATCCATTATTGGCATTCAATACTGCTGCAAGCTTTCTTACTAATACTAATTTACAGCACTACAGCGGGGAATCGGGACTTTCTTATTTATCGCAAATGGTCGTCATCATATTTTTGATGTTCACGACACCGGCTACTGGTCTTTCGTTATGTATGGCTTTTTTCAGAGGTCTGACAGGCCAGCGCAGTATGGGGAATTTTTATGTGGATTTAATTCGTTCCATCACCCGGGTACTACTGCCGTTATCTATCTTAATCGGTCTTGTCCTAGTATCTCAAGGGGTTCCGCAAACCCTTGATCCTACGGCCATTGCAACTACATTGGAAGGTGCGAAGCAGAATATTGCACGTGGGCCAGTAGCTGCGTTAGAGTCTATTAAACATTTAGGGACAAATGGCGGTGGATTTTTTGGTGTCAACTCGGCCCATCCCTTTGAGAATCCTAATGGTTTCACCAATATAATAGAGATTTTATCAATGTTTCTGATACCTGCTGCTCTTCCTTTAACGTTTGGGTATATGGCAAAAAACAAGAAACTAGGTTGGATTCTTTTTTCAGCAATGGGATTAATGTTCCTTGTTTTCTTAGGTGTTACGTATTTCAGCGAACAAAATGGAAATCCATCATTAGAGAGAATAGGGATTTCTCAAGAGAATGGAAGTATGGAAGGCAAGGAGGTGCGGTTTGGAATTGCACAGAGTGCCCTTTTTACAGCCGTTACGACAGCAGCTACTACAGGTACAGTTAATAATATGCATGATACGCTTACTCCACTTGGCGGATTAGTGCCATTGGCAGAAATGATGTTGAACTGTGTGTTTGGTGGTGATGGAGTAGGGACGGTTAACATCCTTATGTACGCAATAATGGCAGTATTCATTGCCGGGTTGATGGTTGGACGAACGCCGGAGTTTTTAGGGAAGAAAATTGAAGGCAGGGAAATGAAACTAATAGCCATTACCATTCTTCTACATCCATTAATCATATTAGTTCCGTCAGCTATTGCTTTAGCTACACAAATGGGCACTTCAGCTATTTCTAATCCGGGTTTTCATGGAATTTCGCAAGTTGTTTATGAGTTTACCTCTTCGGCAGCTAATAATGGTTCCGGATTTGAAGGTTTAGGGGATAACACTCCATTTTGGAATATATCCACCGGCTTAGTCATGCTATTTGGCCGTTACTTTTCTATGATTGCACTAATCGCTGTCGCAGGTTCTTTACTTACAAAGAAACGAGTTCCCGAGACGATTGGAACGTTTAAGACAAATAATAGCACTTTCCTGGTCATTCTCTTAGCAACGGTAATAGTTATTGGGGCTTTGACATTCTTTCCAGTAATTGCACTCGGACCAGTAGCAGAATGGCTCACAATTAGATAAATGTAGAAAAGGAGTATTCTCAATGAGTACAACGCGTATAAGGACTCTCAATAAGGAAATTGTCGGGCAAGCCATAAAAGATGCCTTTAAAAAGTTAGATCCAAGAATAATGGCTCGTAATCCTGTCATGTTTGTAGTTGAAATAGGATTTATTATCACTCTTTTACTATCCATATTCCCAAACTTCTTTGGAGGAACATCGGATAGAGGTTATAACATTGCCGTGAGCGTAATATTGCTGGTTACAATACTCTTTGCTAACTTTGCGGAAGCATTAGCAGAGGGGCGGGGTAAAGCGCAAGCCGATAGTCTGAAAAAGACGAAACAGGATACTAAGGCAAAGTTATTCCAAAAGGATGGTTCCATAAAGATAGTCGATGCTACAGAACTCCGAAAAGGCGATATTGTCTTAGTAGAAACCAATGATTTAATCCCAACTGATGGAGATGTAATCGAAGGAGTAGCGGCTGTAGATGAGTCCGCAATCACTGGTGAATCAGCTCCTGTAATCAAAGAATCAGGTGGGGACTTCTGTTCTGTAACTGGAGGAACGAAAGTCAACAGTGACTTCATCAAAATTATCGTCACTTCAGATCCAGGTGAATCATTCCTTGATCGAATGATTAACCTCGTAGAAGGAGCTAAAAGACAAAAAACACCTAACGAAATTGCACTGAGCACCCTGCTAATTAGTTTGACCCTTATCTTTTTACTTGTTTGCACTACACTAGTACCAATTGCTTCTTATATTAAAGTCACATTACCCATCGCGACCTTAGTTGCATTACTGGTCTGTTTGATCCCAACAACCATTGGGGGCCTATTGTCTGCAATTGGGATAGCGGGGATGGATAGGGTTACTCAATTTAACGTAATTGCCATGTCGGGAAAGGCTGTCGAAGCAGCAGGTGACATTAATACCATCATCCTTGATAAAACAGGAACCATCACCCATGGGAACCGCATGGCTTCAGCTTTATTACCAGTTAAGGGGATAAGCCAAGCTGAGTTAAATCAAGTGGCGGTTCATTCATCATTACACGATGAAACGCCTGAAGGCCGATCTGTCATCGAACTTGTTAAAAAAGCCGGATTATCTGATAAAGAATTAGATAAAACCGGTACACTAGGAATTGAGTTCACGGCTGAAACCCGGATGAGTGGTACAGACTTTTCTGATGGTAGACAAATCAGAAAAGGTGCTGCTGATTCAATAAGACACTATATACAGCAACAAGGTGGAAAAGTTCCTGGGGATTTAGAGAGCATTACTAATGAAGTCGCAATTGCAGGCGGTACTCCACTTGTTGTTGCAGAAGGAAACCGTGTGCTGGGTGTCATTTACTTGAAGGATACAGTAAAACCAGGCATGAGGGAACGATTTGATGAATTGCGGAAAATGGGAATTAAAACCGTTATGTGTACCGGTGATAATCCATTGACAGCTAATACCATTGCAAAAGAAGCCGGAGTAGATGATTTTATTGCTGAAGCAAAGCCCGAAGATAAAATTTCCGTCATTAAACAGGAGCAAGCACAAGGCAAACTTGTGGCCATGACGGGAGATGGAACGAATGATGCCCCTGCATTGGCCCAGGCAGATGTAGGATTGGCCATGAATACAGGAACCATCGCAGCGAAGGAAGCGGCGAATATGGTGGATTTGGATTCTGACCCTACAAAAATAATCGAGGTAGTGGCAATCGGGAAACAGTTACTCATGACAAGGGGAGCCTTGACTACATTCAGTATTGCGAATGATGTGGCTAAATACTTTGCCATCATTCCTGCCATGTTTATGTTGGCCATTCCGCAGATGAAGGCTCTAAATATTATGAATCTGGCTACACCACAAAGTGCCATTTTATCAGCTTTAATTTTTAATGCTGTTATTATCCCCCTTCTCATACCATTGGCAATGAAGGGTGTGAAATACGTTCCTATGAGTGCTTCAAGATTATTAACCAAGAATTTGTTCATATACGGATTAGGTGGTGTGATCGTTCCTTTCATAGGAATCAAACTTATCGATGTAATCCTAGTCATGTTTCATTTAGCTTAAAATCAAAAGTAAAGGTGAGAATCCATGTTGAAAAATATACGCTTAGTTCTGGTGCTACTTGTTATGTGTGGAATTGCCTATCCATTGCTAATAACAGGTGTTGCACAAGTCATTATGCCTGCGAAAGCAGATGGCAGTTTAATAAAAAACGAATCAGGAAAAATCATAGGTTCTGAACTAATTGGTCAATCTTTTAAAGACCCGGGTTACTTTCATGGTCGTGTTTCTTCTATAGAATATGATGCGGCAGGCTCAGGTACACCCAATTATGCCCCATCCAATGAGGACATGATCAAGCGCACAAAAAAAGATTTGGCAACATTTTTAATAGAGAACCCTACTGTCAAACAAGAGGAGATCCCTGCTGATTTACTGACAAACTCTGGTTCGGGCCTTGATCCAAATATTTCACCCCAAGGGGCGAAAATTCAGGTTTCACGCATTGCAAAAGAGCGAGGTGTATCTGAAAAAAGTATATATACTCTTGTTGATAAATATACTGAAGGACGGTCATTAGGAGTATTTGGAGACCCCCGAGTGAATGTATTAAAATTAAACATAGCATTAGACCAACTAAAATAACTTTTGAAAAGGAGAGTTTTTCACTCTCCTTTTAACCTTAAACTGGATTTAGGAGGTCAGTATTATGTTAGAACAATTCCGAAGAAAAACCCCAGATGAGATATTAAATTCCATATCAAAAATAAAAAAGGGCCGGCTGAAAATTATTCTTGGCGCAGTCAGTGGTTCAGGCAAAACCTATCACATGCTTCTTGAAGGAAACGATTTGAAAAAGCGAGGTATTGATGTCGTTGTCGGTATTATTAGCGCATCGAATCGTCCGAAAACCTTGGAACAAGTGGGAGGTCTTGAAATCATTCCAACTATCGCATGGGAAGTTAAAGGAGAGACTAAGCATGATTTAGACTTGGATGAAATATTCGCAAGAAACCCTGAAGTTGTGTTGGTAGACCTGCTTGCTCATAAAAACAGACCTTCCGCCAAAAACGCTACAAGACTAGAAGATGTACAGGAGTTAATTGACAATAAAATCAGTGTCATTACAACCATAAATATTTATGAACTTGCAGGTGTTAAAGAGGTAGCAGAACAACTCACGGGACTCCCAATTCATGTAAGTAATACTGTGCCAGAGGATACGCTTTCTCACGCTGATGAAGTGAAATTATTGGACGTAACCCCCGAAGCTATCCTAAAACGTCTACAGGAAGGAGAGTTAGATGAAAAACATGAGCAAGTAAAAGGACAAGCTCACCTTTTTAAAAGACATAACTTAGCTGTACTTAGGGAATTGTCCCTTCGCTTCCTGGCAGGGGAGGTAGAGGATGATTTATACGAATACCGGGAGCGTAAAGGGTTATCTGGTCCCTCCGGTGCTTCAGAGCGAATCTTAGTATGTGCTCAATATCATTGGAATGGTTCCATTTTAATCCGAAGGGGAGATCAAATTGCCAAGCGTTTAGGTAGTGATTTATTAGTTACTTGTTTTTCCCCTAATCATAAATCACTTTCCAAAGTAGAAGCCACATTTAAACGATCAATGAGGAAATTAATTAAAAAATTAGATGGGGCGTTTGAAGAAATATCTATCAGTAAGGAAAACATTGCTGAAGAAATTGTTGCCTATGCTTTATTACATAATGTCACTCGAATTATACTTGGTCAGTCTAAAAGAACTCGTTGGGAAGAGATTATTCATGGATCCATCGTCAATCGGATTTTACGTATAACAAAGAATATTGATGTATTTGTTGTTGCAGACCGAGCTGAAGTGGAAGGAGAACGGATCATACCTGCTATTCAAACACAGAGGAAAAAAGAAAATCCCTATCGCAGGCTGTCTTCAACCGAATTAAAAGAGAAGATACAAAAAGTTAAAAGAGGTACCTTAAAAGTATATATTGGTGCTGCTCCTGGAGTAGGAAAAACATATACCATGTTAAGGGAAGCCAATCAATTAAAGAAAAATGGAATCGACGTAGTCATTGGCTTACTAGAAACACACGGGCGTAAGGGTACGGGGGATCAGATAGGGTGTTTAGACATGATCCCTAGAAAAAAAGTACAATATAAAAATGTAACCTTGGAAGAAATGGACCTTGATACTATCATTCTGCGTAATCCTGAAGTAGTACTAGTGGATGAGTTAGCTCATACGAACATTCCGGGTAGTAAAAATGCTAAACGGTATGAGGATTTAGAAGAAATACTAAATGCAGGAATTTCTGTTATTTCCACTATGAATATTCAACATTTAGAGAGTTTAAATGACAGTGTCGAACAAATTTCTGGAGTCCGAGTAAGGGAAACCGTACCGGACCGGATCCTACATTTAGCAGACGAGCTGGAATTAATAGATATTTCGCCTAAGACATTAAGACAACGTATGCGAGAAGGGAACATTTATACAATGGATAAAGTAGAGCAGTCGTTAAGCAATTTCTTTAAAACTGGAAACCTAATTGCACTCAGGGAGCTTGCATTACGTGAGTTAGCAGACGATGTAGATGATCGGTTGGAATCATTTGAACGGAAAAATGGCGTAAGAGGACCTTGGCGAAAAGAGGAAGTCATTTTTGTTTGTGTAAATTTACGTCAAGATTCAGAACGTTTAATACGAAGGGGATTTCGAATAGCGTATCGTTTGAAGGCCCAATGGTTTGTTGTTTATGTAAAAGACCATCAAAACTTGTCTAATGAAGAGGAAGTCATATTGAAAAGAGTCATGGTTCTAACGGAACGTTTAGGAGGGATATTTGAAATATACCATGCCACACATCGACGTTTAGTAGTAAAAGAAATAACGGGGCAATTAAAAAACAAAAAAGCAACACAAGTAATTATAGGACATTCAGCTAGGTCGAGGTGGAAAGAAGTAAAAGAAGGCTCCATTGTTGAACGTCTTCTTCGCGAGACGAGGTATTTAGATGTACTAGTGGTAGCTGATATTTGCTGAAACATTAGTGAAAGTAATAAATGGAGAGCAACCGGATTTTTACGATAACAGGCCTTTGAATATCGATTAAGAAGATTTATAAATCTATTTAAAAAGACCTAACTAGGAGATGTCGAGCTGAGAACGGGTGAATCAATGTTTAAAATGTTTAGTTCCTGCCATCCAACTCAATATTTACGTTCTAATCCTGGAGGTCGCTGCTTATTAGATCATCTCAATCAAATTTCCATGTATCATATTGGAAATTATTTACAATTTATAATAAGGGAACAAGACGAGGATTATAGATTACCGTCCTTACAAAAATATTGGATCAGACAATTAAAGATAAATTTAGAGCAAAACAAGATGTTTCAAGTCTTATTGAAAATATTGAAAAGTATGAAGAGGAAAGAAAACAAGAGCTCGTGGCTGAAAATTAACTCTTAGCTTAAACACATACGATGTGTTACAGAATATCAGCAAGCAATAAGCCCAGAATTGATATCACTTAAGGCTTTTGGTTTATTTGTAGAGCCTATGCAACTGACTGCTGAAAAAAGATTTATTCTGCTATTTAAAAGGGGTAAAAAAAGACCAAAAATACTGGTTAGCTCTCGGTAATTAACAGTTTTTTTATAACAAAGGCGGTGCCTTTGTAGCAAAAGCAGAAAAAGCTTACAACAAAATTAAAGACTTAACAGAAGAAAGTGATTCTTTTTTATTAAGGGTAATATGGGGGTTCGGGAGACATTTTTATCAATCTTTATTTCAAAGCTATTAAATAAATTTTTTTATAAAAAAATGAGATGTTACAACTGTAGAAACATCTCATTAACATCTATTATTTAATTTTTAACAATCTTAAAGCATTTAAAATAACAATTAATGCAGCACCTGTATCACTTAATACAGCCATCCAAAGTGTAAGCCAGCCAGGGAAGATTAAGACTAATGCAATAACTTTAATAATTACGGAGAACCAAATATTTTGTTTTATAATAGTTAAAGCTTTTCTGCTTAACTTCATTGTATGAGGAAGTTTGTCAAGGTTATCAGCCATTAAAACAATATCTGCTGTCTCCATTGCGGTGTCAGTCCCTGCACCGCCCATAGCAATACCTAAATCTGCTGTTGCAAGTGCTGGGGCATCATTAATACCATCTCCAACCATTGCTACCTTATGTCCTTCATTTTGTAATTTCTTTATGGCATCTACTTTATCCTCTGGTAATAAATTTGCAAAATAACGAGTAAGATTAGCTTCTGAAGCAATCATTTTTGCAGATCCTTCATTATCCCCGGTCAACATTACTGTTTGGTTAACTCCACTTTGTTTTAATGCTTTTAAAGTAGAAGCTGTTGTTTCACGGATGGTATCAGAAACTGCAATTATCCCGATTACTTGATGCTGTGTCCCGATTATAACTACAGTTTTTCCTTTATTTTGTATCTCTTGAACATGATTTTTTACATCATCTAAGGAAACATTCATTTCTTCAAATAGTTTTAAATTACCACCGTAATAAATATTTCCTTCAATAGTCGCTTGAACACCTTTTCCAACGATATTTCTGAATAGCTCGCCAATTTTAGGCTGAATTCCTTTTTCGTTGGCATATCCAACAATTGCTTTGGCTATAGGATGTGTTGAATAATCTTCTAATGTTAAGGCAATTGAAAGTAATTCATCTTCTGTTACGTGTAAAGTCTTGATTTCTGTGACTTTTGGCTTTCCTTCAGTCAAAGTCCCTGTTTTATCAAATGCAATGGCAGTAATGGCACCAGCTTTTTCTAAGAACGTACCACCTTTAATTAAGACACCATTCTTCGCAGCGTTCCCAATGGCTGATACGATCGCAACAGGAGTCGAAATCACTAAAGCACAAGGGCAAGCTACAACTAGCAATTCGAGTCCCTTATAAAACCAGTCTCCCCAAGTGCCAAATCCAAGAATTGGAGGCAGTACCATAATTGCCAATGCTAAAATAAATACAATAGGTGTATAAATACTCGCGAATTTATCTACAAATGCTTCTGTTGGTGCTTTTTGTTCTTGTGCTTCTTCAACCAAGTGAATAATTTTTGATATGGTGGTATCTTCAACTAACTTAGTCACCTTAATCTCAAGAGAACCATTTTCATTTATAGTTCCTGCGTATACTGTGTCACCAATTTCCTTATCAACAGGAATGGACTCTCCGGTGATTGGAGCCTGATTGACGCTTGATTCTCCTTGAATAATTTCACCGTCTAATGGAATCTTATCGCCGGGTTTTACAATGATAATGTCACCAACTGTTATTTCTTCAACTGGTTTTTTAATTATCTCTGAACCAACGCTGACCCAAGCTTCAGGAGGAGCTAAATCCATAAGGTTACGAATTGAATTCCTTGTACGTTCAATTGATTTTGTTTGTAGTAAGTTACCGATTGCAAATAACCATACAACAGTAGCACCTTCAAGCCATTCACCTATTAGCGCAGCTCCAATAGCTGCAGCAGACATTAAAACATTCATATCTAATGAACGACTTTTTATTGCGTAGAATGCACTCTTAACGGGCTTATAACCACTTATCACCATTGCAATTACATATAGCATTGTGGACATCAATGGAGGAATTCCATTAAATGAGCCGATAAACCCAAGAGCGATTAGTATTCCAGACAAGATTATTAAGCCATTTTCGTTACTTTTGTTAGTCTGTATCGATTTCTTATTTGACTGTAATGAAGCTTTAAAGCCAATTTTAGAAACCTCAGAAATAATATTTTCAACACTATCTGAATGTTCAATTTTCATTTTCCCGGTAGAGAAATTTACACTGACATATTTAACGGTTGAGAGGGTATTCAAATGGTTTTCTATACTCTTAGCACAACTACCACAGTCCATTCCTGCAATTTCGAACGTTTTTATATTCCCTTTTTGGTTTAAAGGCTCAACAGAATAGCCAAGCTTTTTGATTTCACTTTCAATCGGGATAAAAGCATCAAGGTGGCTTGCAGCCACTTGCATTTTCGCAGTGTTGTAATTAACCTTTACCTCAGCGATATCCTTCAATATACTTAAACCTTTTTCAATGGTTTTTGCACAAGCCGGACAATCCATTCCGTGAACTCTGTAAGCCATTTTCTCCCCAGAAGGAAGAGAGTTCGAGATTGTCTGTTGTTCATTACTAATACAACAGCTTGTTTTCACTAATGTTTCATCTTCTTTAATTGTTGTATTACTGCTACAGCAATTAGTGGTTTCTTGCTTTTTTTCACTTGTAAGGGAAGTGCTGCAACAGTTTATTTTCTCTAATTCTTTATCTGTTTCCTTTGATGTATTACTGCTACAACAACTAGTTTCTGTTTGTATAAAAATAGGTATTGAGTTAAGGCTGTTTACTGAATCTTTGTTACTCGCACAACAACTTGTGTTTTCTTGTTTTATTTCTAACTTGGTGGAGCTGCAACAACTATCMGTCCTATTCTCTGTATCTTCAGCATCATTATTAGAATTACTGTATTTGTCAGCCATCATAAGCACTCCTAATCTATATGATTTTCGCAACATGAAACATCATTTTGGACATCTTCCAGTACTACATCGAACATTGCTAATAAATCTCGTATATGCTGATTCCGTAAACTGTAATAGCAGTATTTTCCTTCATTCCTTCCGACAATAATTCCACAGCCCTTTAAGCAAGCAAGGTGTTGTGAAATATTAGACTGGTTCCCCTTAATTTCTTCTACAATTTGAGACACAGTTTTTTCCTGACTTTTTATACTTTCGAGGATTTGTATCCTTGTTTTATTAGAAAATCCATGAATTAGTTTAACCTTCATATCTATATCCGTATTTTGCATATATTTACCTCCTAACATATTAGACAGAACTAATGTGTTTTGTTATCATCATATTAGCAATGGCTAATATGTGTGTCAAATTTGATGAAAAAAATTTGTAAAAGGAGTATCTGGAATGACAAAAAAAGTACCTTTATTATTATTACTTTTCATTTTATTTTCAAAGCAAGCACTAGCACACACTTCTCTGGAAGACTCAACACCTAAAGATGGTGAAGTAATAACAGAACCCATTCAGGAGTTAACTTTAATTTTTGCGACAAAAGTTGAACAGAACAGTAGAATTAGTGTTTCGAACTCAAAYGGTGAACATGTTAAACTAGGAAACTTTGTGATCGAGGAGGAGGAGATGTGGGCTAATTTCCTTCAACCTTTAAAGAATGGAAATTATAAAGTGGACTGGGAGATCATTGGTGCAGATGGACACCCGATAGAAGGTACGTTTTCTTTTTCAGTAGATGTACCTAATGATAAAGCCACCGTTGAAAGCAAGAGTGAAACAGAAGAAGAACGAAAACAAGAAGATATTCAAGAAAACAAGATAAAAAAACCAAAGCAGGAAGTACAACAAAGTAACGTGCCTTCTTATATAATCCCTTCCATTTCAGTTGTTTTATTTGTCGTAGTTGCTGGGAGTTTCCTATGGCTATGGAGGAGGAAGAAATAAAAAATGTTTATGATCGGAATCATCAGTGAGCCGTTATTATATCTTTGTTTTTCTCTATTAATTGGTAGTTTCATTCTACAGCTTGTACCAAATACCTATAGACCAGATATTAACGTCCCTAAAGGTGTTTTAATGATAGCTACAGCCGGTATAGGAATCTTTTCATTTATACCCGTTTTACAAGTGATTTTATATCTTTATCAGGACATTGGGTTTGAGCAAACACTAAAATCGGTACTTTTTACATTTGAAGTGGGAAAAGCCTGGATTTTTACATATTTACTCTCAAATCTATTATTTATTTATATAGTTTGGTTTGATTATCGAAAGAATCCACTATATGCATACATTGGTATTGTCATTACGTTCATATTAATTCTTGCACTAGGTTGGTCTAGTCATGCTAGTTCTATTGAGCAATGGAAAGGATTCGTTGTACACACTATTCATTTTCTTGCTGTAACCATTTGGGTAGGTATTTTATTCGTGGTTAGTTGGGCCTCAAAAAATCACTTAAATTGGATTAGATTTTTAAGGTGGTTTACGCCCGTTGCATTAATTTGTTTCTTTATGACTGTTATATCAGGACTTTTTTTAATGAATGTAGTGATCGATTATAAAGACTATGCAAATTCTTGGATTCTACCTTATGGACAAGCACTTTTAATTAAACATCTGCTCATAATTCCTTTATTGGCTTATGTCTTTATTAATAGCATTTTGATAAGAAAAAATATAAAAAATAATGATAATTTTAATCCAAGGCCTTGGACGAAAGCTGAAAGTTTAATTGTATTTCTAATTTTCTCTGCTACTGCTGTATTAGGGCAACAAGAGCCACCACATGATATTGAAACAACAATAGCATCAACAGGATCGTCTGCATTATTTGACCTATTATATCAAGGAAATATAACACGCGATTTAGTAATAGTTCTTCGTTTTGAATTTAACAGTGTAATGTTAGTAATGTTAGCTTTATCCTTCTTGGGATTAACAATATTGTCATACATAAAAAGAGCACCTATCCTTTTAGGTTTCACAATGAGTGTATTATGTGTAGTAGCTTTTTATTTATCAATAATGGTAAGCATTCAATAACATATAATTTTATTAAATACATGATACAAGGTGAAATATGATGAAGAGTAAGAATTCAGGAATGAAAATGGCAGTTATACTCACAATTATAATTTTGGGTGCCCTGACTGCATTAGTCGTAATCAACTCCGAATCAAAAAATGTAGAAAGCGAAGTAAAACTGCTTCCTACTGAAGGTCAACCAATTTTAGGTGCAGCCAATGCTCCAGTAACTGTTGTAGAATTCGGTGATTTTAAATGTCCTTCTTGTAAAGCGTGGGGGGAAACTATATTTCCTCGGTTAGTTTCGGAGTATGTTGACACTGGGAAGGTGAAATTTTCCTATATAAATGTATTATTTCACGGAGAGGAATCAAAGTTAGGGTCAATAGCAGCAGAATCCGTGTTGAAAAATTTCCCTGATGCATATTGGGATTTTCACAAAGGACTTTTTAAAGAGCAGCCAAGCCAAAATCATGATGCTTTATGGATTAATCAAGAGAAAATTCTTGAAGTAGCTAGTGGTGTTCCTGGTATCGATGTAGATAAATTAAAAACTGATATTGAACAACAATCAGTTCTAGAAGCAGTAAATAAAGACACAGAATTAGTAGAAGAGTTTAAAGTTCAACAGACTCCAACAATTATAATTAATGGCATTATGCTAGAAGACCCCTTTGATTATGAAAAAATTAAAACCCATATTGAACAAGAGTTAGAAGGTAATCAATAATGAGAGAAGTTGTGAACGGCTATAATAAACCGCTTTTTTTCTATGTAGCGTGGCTTGTCTCGATGGTGGCTACACTTGGTAGTCTTTATTTCAGTGAAATACGGGGATTTACTCCATGTGAACTATGTTGGTACCAACGGATTCTTATGTATCCACTTGCTCTAATACTGGGCATTAGTACATTTCAAAAGGACTTTTCTGTTAAGAAATTTGTATTGCCAATGGCTATTATTGGATGGTTTATTTCTTTCTACCATTACTTAATACAGAAAGTTCCTGGTTTTGCTGAAATAAAGCCTTGTGTGAATGGTGTACCTTGTAATGCCCAATATATAAATTGGCTTGGCTTTATGACTATCCCATTTTTAGCTTTAATAGCGTTTACGTTAATAATCACTTGTATGATTCTTGTAAAAAAAAATAAATAACACAAAGGGCAATTTTTCATGGACTTGCCCTTTTTTTAATATTCACAAAAGCTTTTAGGTTATCAATTGTGTTAGAAATTAATAATCTATGATCACTTAACATGTCGAAGCTAAAATTCAAAAATGGATGTGATACTAATGAAGTATGACGTAATAATTATCGGTGCAGGTCAAGCTGGACTTTCAATGGGATATTTCTTACAAAAAACAAATGTATCCTTCCTGATTCTTGAAAAAGGAAAAGGCATTGGCGAGGTTTGGAAAAATAGATATGATTCTCTTAAGTTATTCACTCCACGATCATACAGTTCTCTTCCAGGACTAGCATTGGAGGGTAATCTGAGCATTTACCCCACAAAAAATGAAATAGCCGACTATTTATCTTCCTATGCTAAAATGTTTAGCCTTCCAGCTAAAAACTGAAGTTTAAAGTTTATTTAAAGCTTCTGGTGGGTTTCGAATCTTAACTGATAAAGGTCAATTTATAGCTAAAAGTGTAGTGATAGCAACAGGACCATTTCAGAACCCAGTTGTTCCAAAGTTTTCAAACAAACTCTCCGAAAATGTTTTACAGCTTCATTCGTCACAATATAAAAATTCAGAACAGTTAAGAGAAGGACCTGTAATAGTAGTGGGTGGAGGGAATTCTGGGGCACAAATTGCAGTTGAATTATCTAAAGAAAAAGAAACATATTTATCAATTAGTCATAAAATTAAATTTCTGCCTCAAGATGTAATGAATAAAAACATCTTTTGGTGGTTTGATAAGTTAGGATTATATAAAGCAAGTTCGAATACTAAGATTGGTCAATATATAAAAAAGCAAAATGACCCAATTTTCGGATTTGAGCTTAAATCTTTAATAAAGAGTGGAAAAGTAATATTAAAGCCTAGAACAATATCGATAAACAATGACACTATTACTTTTGAGAATAATAGTAAAGTGCAAGTTAACAATGTGATATGGTCAACAGGATTCATAACTGATTATAGTTGGATAGATATAGAAGAAATCCTTGATGAAGAGGGAGAACCATTGTACCAAAGAGGTATTACGCCAGTGGAAGGTTTATATTTTCTAGGATTACCTTGGCAGTATAGCAGGGGCTCTGCCCTTATTCAAGGAGTTGGAGAAGACGCTGAATATTTGTTTAAATATATCTTGAACTTGAAATGAAATATTCATATAGAAACTTCACCGTTCAAACTTATTTGAACGGTGTTTTAAGCTACAAGAACATATAAAATATTTTTGTTTTATCACGATGATGGTAACTCAGCAGTAGCATTGGCTAAAAGAAACTCAAAGTTCTTTGATCTTAATATCTATTAGCGATTTATGGTACTACACTAAATTTAGAGGAAATATCCTTTAATAAGTATACTGATGTTCTTATTATTTTGTGAAGGGAGTGATCCCAAAGAATGTACGTAACTTCTTTAAGGGGCTTACTATGCAAAAAGACATTTATCTTAGTTCTTATTTATTTTTCCTTGTCCCTCTAATGTTCATTGTGAATTTTCCGTCTGATCTAATGGAACTAAAAGGGCAGGTAAAGAGTAATAAAGTCAGGTTTTTATTGAGAGTACCTATTTTTTGTTTGTTAACCCTTCAAGCATATATACTTTTTCCATGAATTTATCTAATGAACTTTTACATTCTTCTATTCGGGTTACTGCTTGTTGTTGTAATTCACATTGGAAAAAATCTCGTTTTTGTATTTTCAATACCCATTTTTGTAATCGTTCTAATGCAGCTTCATTTTCCTCAATTTCTCCAAATGAAAAATTCTCCTCTTTAGTTTCCTCATCAATTTCCATTAAAAATTTTTTCGATTCTTTAAGAAACTCCTTATATTCTTCTATGCGTTCTTGATTAAGTGATTGAATAACTTCATTTTCCGAAGAAGATGATAATTTATCTATTTTAAGTAAAGAGGTTTCACCACCATTTTCTTGAATATGCAATTGTAATTTTTTAACCCTATTAATCAGTTCTTCATTCGTTGGAAAAATACAAACAGACTGTTGTAAATAGTGAACACCCATTGTTTTAAGGTTTCTCCAAACTCGGACTCTTATAGAAGAAGGTTCCGATGGAATTTTAAACGAAAAAATCATCCAGCCTATTACTTGCATTGGGTCAGTTCTCCTTTATTTCACTTTATGGATTTATTATATCACAAAGTATAAATGTAACACCTGTTGCATTTATAGAAACGGAAGTTATAATATTATTTGTGAAAAAGATTAAATATTAAGGGTGATCGTTGAATGAGTAATGTTTGGTTAATGAGTTTGGTCAGCTTTTTTACGGATATGGGTACATATATGGTTACTCCTTTAATTCCTATTATTCTAGCATCATCGGGACCTATGATCATCGGAATCATTGATGGATTATCTGAAAGTTTAGCTAGCTTACTGAAATTCTCTTCAGGCAGGTATTCAGATCGAATCAAAAAGAGAAAAAGAATAGCGATAACTGGTTATGGATTATCAGGATTAGGAAGAATATTCCTGATTTTTGCAACCAGTTGGGTAGGAGTTTTTATATGGAAGTTAATTGATAGAACAGGTAAAGGCATCCGCACAGCTCCTAGAGATGCAATCATTTCAGAATCAGGTGGAAAAAATAGACAAGGTAGAACATTCGGATTGCATTCAATGATGGATATGATGGGAGCTGCACTTGGAATTGGTGCTGCCTATTTAATAATTCAATTCAATGGAACAGATAGTATACGTGAAGTATTTCTTTATTCATTTATTCCTGTCATTATTGGCTGGTTAATTCTCTTTGCAGTAAAGGAGAAAAAGGAAACGCAACCGAAAAAGAAAAAACTGGATTCCTCTCAGTCAAAACTCAGCTGGAAACTATTAAATCCGACCGTAAAAAAATTATTAATCGTTGTTTTTCTTTTTACTATTATAAATTCATCTAATTCATTTCTTTTATTGAGGGCATCAGAATTAGGGGTTTCCACGGCTAATGTTCTCTTATTATATTTGCTTTTTCATCTTACGGCTTCACTTTTATCTTATGCATCAGGTTCCTTTTCTGACCGGTTTGGGCGAAGAGGAATTTTAACAGCAGGTTACGTCATTTATGGATTAGTCTACCTGGGATTTGGGGCAGTAAATTCAACTACCAGCCTTGTGTTACTATTTATCTTTTACGGTCTTTATTCGGCATTAACGAAAGGTGTAGAAAAAGCATTAGTAGCTGACCTTGCAACTTCTGGAGCTAAAGGAACAGCACTCGGTTTCTATTCGATGGTTACAGGGATTGGGCTATTTCCGGCTTCCTTGCTTACAGGGTGGCTATGGGAGTCATTTGGTGCTGAAGCATCTTTTTATTTTAATGGTGTTATTGCGCTTTTCGCTTCAGTTCTATTATTAAAATCCTTCCTTCCAAAAAGGAGGAATTTATTAATTAATTTATTTTAAAGGGTGTAGTCCGTATTCAATAATCGGGTGCGATTCTTTGATAAGAATCGCTTTTCTTAATGAAAACGGGTGATTTAGATCTATAATGATCAATAAAAAAATAATCAAACTATTTTATGAAAATTTTATACTGAAACCCTTTTTGATCACTCTCTTTTCAAAATGGATTGTGGTCCATAATTAACTGTGTTTCAATCCAACTAAGGTTATTGTTGTTTCTTTTCAAATATTTGGTTAATGTAGATTCAATTTATTAGCTTCTTTTATTAATATCAAAAATTTTAAATTCTACATCTAAACAGTGAAAAGTATTGAACCACACATTTAATATTGTACTATTTGTATATACTCCGATTCACCCAAATGTGAAGTTTTCACCTAAAGGACTGCTAATATTTAGGTGAATTTTTTATCTCCCAGAAAACCTCACTCTACACCAAAGTAAAGCAATCATTTCATGCTTTCTACTATCGATACGGTAAAAACGAAGTCATATCTAGCCGATTGTGATAATTAAGGTATAATGATAGGGGAAAGATATTTTGTAACGGATTAGGTGAAGATGATCATGAAGCTAATCATTTTATGTGGATAATGATGGTCAAACAAAATCTTAACTTTAAAAAAGAGCTTGAATTCCTTATTTAGTAAGGGATTGGAGACTATATAAATGATTGACTTTTTAAAGAGAAAAGTCTAAGCGAAATTTAAGTTTTGGGTGATAAGTGGATGAACGATTTGAGTGAGAATTTAGAGCTTAAGATCAATTGACTAGCTGACGATCAAAGCTGCCTTTAAGGCAGCTTTTTTTTCTTCAACTATCGGGGCAAGATAGTTGAAGAACGAGTACAATTTTAATACTAATTGTATTTAGTAAGATAAACTAATGACGGGTGATAATTTGATTGACGAAAAAACAATTACATAAAAAGTTATCAATAAACAGACGGAAATTTTTAGTAAATTTTCCCTATCGGTAAGAGGCCCTCAATGATAAAATAGAACTATTAACTCAAACAATAGGGGCGACTGTAATGAGTAAAAGAATATTCTACATATTTATGATTCTTTGGATGGTGTCGGCTAATACTACTTTTGCCCATCCAGGGAATAYGGATTCGAGCGGGGGGCATACGTGTCGAACCAATTGTGAAGATTGGGGATTAAATTACGGAGAGTATCATTATCATGATTCGACTCCCGCATCTTCTGTGAGTGATTATGAAGATGGATATGACCGAGGTTACGAACTAGCATATAGTTCCACTTCCCAGTGTGAAGAAGAATATGAGCGATGGTGGGAAGGACCGCAAGAGTTTGGAGATGGATACGAGCAAGGGATAGATGATGGGCACCAAGAGGGCTTATTGGTTTGCTATGAAGACAGCCATCAAGCAGGTTATGATCAAGGATATTCAGACTACATAGATGATTATGAATATAATGCTGAAACGGATGAACTATATGACTCTACTTCATATGAAAAAGGATATGTGGATGGATGGGCACAGGCGGAAAGTGAAGTTGATAGTGAGGAAGTGGAAGCAGTATCTAATGAGTCATCAGATGACTCTTCTATGGATTCAAGTGAAGATGCAGAATCAGAGGAAGAACTACCTGATATAGACCAAGAGTCGCTATATGATGATGGTTATGATGAGGGGTTTATAGCAGCAGAAGAAGATTATCTTTACAATGATTTCAACAGTGATGTAATTGAAAAAGAATTGGAAGGATATAAGAAGGGGTATTTTGCTGGTTATATTGAGGGTGGAGGGGGAACCTTTGGTGAAAACATTTACTATTATTCATTTCAAAAGTACCTCCCTGCTACGATTTTAATAGGAACGGTGATTTTTTCGGGTCTGATATGGTTCATTTTAAAAAGAAGACGGAATAAACAAGCTGATAATTCTTCAGATGAGGTAAAAAAGCCAAGCGAAGGGAAAATAAGTTGGATAATCAGTGGTTTTATAATAACTTCGATTGTTGGTTTCTTTTTAATTGGCAATATTGGTGGTTCAGAACCTGTGAATTCAGAAGTGTCTGATAATCCTTATTCCTATACTTCTATTGATCAAGACTGTGATTATTTTGATACACAAGAAGATGCTCAATTGTTTTACGAGGCAAATGGGGGACCAGTGGAAGACCCTCATGATTTAGATCGTGATAATGATGGAATGGCTTGTGATTGGAATCCTTGAGGTATTGATTGGAATATTTACTTTTTAATTAATACTATAATTAATTATTCGAACCTGTATAATCAAATTTTATCAAATAGGAGGAAGAAAAATGAATAGAAATGACATAATAATTTATTTGAAACTTAAAATTCCTGACTATTCGTGTGAAACAAACATAAATAAACATGTACTTCAATTTTCTGTACACGTTTTTCCATTTCTCCAAAAAGGTCGATTACACCCATTTATAGAAAATCTTGTGAACGCTTTAAGTGAAATAGAACACGCTGTTCCTGGCTACGCTAGAAAGACTATAAATTGGATTGCTTCTATAGAGAAAACTCATTTTGAACAGGTTATACAGATTTTTGGAGAAATTATAGTTTTAAGAAAATTAGTTTCTATTGCTGTTCCAAAATCGATTACACTAGAACCTTCAGCAACAAACAATGGGAAAAATCCCGAATTTAGAGCATTAGTTGATGATACTTTTTTTGCTATAGAAGTTAAAACAGCAAGCACATTTGATTTCACTACTGAACGGCAGTCAGGATTACAAATTACTTCCCAACTTAATAAAGTAGATTATAAGCTTTTAAGCCAAACTGGAAAAATAGTTAATTCTCGATCCTTGAAAGTAAAAGATTATTTAGTTAGTGCTGAAGAGAAATTTGAACAATACAAACAAAACATCGATTTTAAAGATGACTTTCGCTTGTTATTTATTATTTGGGATGATTACATAAACGAACCACTTAGCGCATTAGCTAATCCTAATTGTGGCTTATTAACTGATAACTCTTTTTATCAAGATTCTAGATTTGAGAATGTTGATGGAGTCATTCTGATTAGACATATCCATCAGTTTTTTAGAAATCTCCAATATGGGGAGATGGTTGATTACGGAAAAAAAGGTGTTCATGATTCTTTTGATTACGTTAATCCTGCAATATTTGCAGTATATATTCAAAATCCTTTAGGAAGAGAAATTTCATATAAAAAACCTCTAAAATTTGAAGCTTCTCCAATTGTAGATTTAGATTTTTTTGAATTTTCAGTCGCGGAATACCAACCTACTGACTTTATTGATTGGCAAAGAGGGCTTTCCGTTACTGGTATATATAGATTACCAGATGAATTAAAGAACAAAATTATTTCTTTTTTTATTGAGACGCCTTCCAATGAGATACCAATATCATATTTAGATATCTCGCTATTTGATAATATCTCTATAGATCGAATATATTCTGAATTACGTAAAAAGTACTCTGATGATAAAAAAATTGAAGAGGAACTCTTTAAATCTATTAATAATTTTATAAAAGTTCGTCATGTTATGTCTAAAGAAAATTTAATACATTTAAATGAAGAATCAGACAGACGTTCCAAATATGATTTATATTTTAAAGAGAGTTTCTCACAAAACTATTCCCTTCCACTAGATGAAAAATGTCCATGTTGCTCCGAAGAGCTATTCAAAGATTGCTGTTCCAATAAACTTAGCTTCTTAATTATACACATTATTACGATTTTTAAATTTTAAAAGGATATTAAGAGTTAGGGATAACATTAAGTATTAACTTTAAAATTTAAAGTTTATCTAAGTTTTTTCTCTTCTAATTAGGATGTATTCGCAACTTTTTTGATTCTCATGGCAAAATTGCACTTAAAGTAAAGGGTGCGTAAGTTGCATAAGAAGAAGGAAAAAAGTCGATTCCTCCCATATAAAATTTTAAATGTACAACTTTTACGAACGGATATTTATTCTATAAAATGATCAATTAACGTTCGTTTAAATTATAAAACACTTTACGATCGTTTTTGATGAGATATGTCTATTGCCTGGGCTTTACTAAATAGAAAAAAATTATAAAAGGGGAAATTGAAATGCAATATGGAAATGTTATTTCGATAAAAAAGGGATTTGCAAAAAGAAGAATTTTTCGAGATAAAGTTTGGGCTTTAATCCCAGATACTAATATACTTTTGTATTTAGTGAGTAAGGATGATTATTTTGAATTTCTCGTAAAGTTAGAGCTTCTAATCTGTAATAATCATTTAGCACTGGTACTTCCAGAACAGGTAATTAACGAATTCTATAATAACCTCGAAAAAGTTATTGAAAGGAAAAAAGAAAATATTCGGGTGAAAATCAAGGAAGCAATGCAATTAAAGGATTATTTGTCTCCACTTTCCCAAGATAAAGGAGAGCATTTTTCAGCAGAATTGGATTTGATGATTAATCAAGAAGAAAAGATATTTTTAAGAAATCTATATAGAAAAGTAACCTGCTTAGAATTTTTATTTAATTACAGAGCAGACATCATTAAAACAACAGACGGAGCAAAAGTTAAAGCAGCTAATATGGCATTAGAGAAAATCGCCCCATTCTTTGGTGATAAAGGTAAAAAAAATAATAAAGACGTAAATAAGCTAAGTATGGGGGATGCAATCATTTTTCTGAGTATTACTAGCTATCTTAAAGATAGTCAGTATAAAGAAAATTACTTTCTTACTGAAAATGCTGACGATTTTTGTAAGTCTGGAAACAAACGTGAATTACACGAAAACCTGCTAGTTAAGGCTCAAGAAGTTTCAATGAAATACTCAATTAACATTGCTGAATTTATAAATAAGGTTATTGAGGAAGTTGGAACAACAGATGGACTGACAAAAATTCAATCGGAAGTAGTTCAGAAAGTAGAAGAGACTGTTATTTCAAAATGCCCATTTTGTAAGGATCCCGAAGCTCAATTAACTGGATACTATGGTAGATCTATGTTCGGATTAACATGGTGGGAACAATGTACAAAATGTGGTGCCAGATGGGATACGGGAGAGGAATTTGAATGTTGATTTTTTTTCTGGCAGATTTAAGCAAGGTGATATTACGATAAAAGTAAAACGTACTCATAGTTGAAGCGAAGGTTTTTTCAAAAAGAAAACTAAGCAAAAAATTTTCAAAGAAGAGATTTCCATCTACATTTAGACTGTTTTTGATAGTGGGTAGTTTATATTATTTAGTTTAAAATAATGAAATAACTACATTAGGAAATTTAAACTAATAAGCGTTTTCAGTACTTTGAGAATTCAATACAAGGAGGATTAATTTTTGTTTATTTTATTAGTTACAATCAATATACTATTGATTGTATTAAGCATAACTTTTGGAATATATGCATTAATAATAAAAGAATATACATTATCTATTTCTGCCTTTTCGGTTTTATCAGCAACAATTTCAGGACTTGTAGCAACTATGGTACTTAAAGCAAACAAAGATAAAGAGAGACCTTACATTTTAATAAGACCAAACTATAAAAAATACGGTTTTATTCAGATAACAGTTGAAAATGTTGGAACCGAAGTAGCAGTAATAGATGATGTAAGTTACAGTAAGGAAATTATATTGTTTAACAAGGAAAATTTTTTTGAAGAAATAAAGGGAATTGCACTTCCACCCGGAGATTCAGTAAACTTTCCTTTAATGAATATAAATCAGTATAATGAGTTAAGCTCTAACTATACTTGCCAAGGTGTAATTATTTATAGAGATATCAATGATAAAAAATATAAAGACAAATTTTTATTTAACATTGAAAATCAAGGTGCTTCTTTTGTAGATAATGATCCAACAATAAAAACCAATTATAAGCTGCAACAATTGCCTGATGAGTTAAAAAAGATTAATAAAGAATTAAAAAAGTTAAATAAATAATAAGAATAATATTATATATTTAGGAAGTATATCTTCCACAAGCGATTTTTTAATAAGGTTCCTTTTCTTCTTGAACTAACACGTGCTTTCCTTCAATAAGGAAGGTTGCTGAGGAGCCTTTTTTTTTATGGAACTAAAGGGAAGCAATACCCCTTCTTCAGAATGAGAAGAGGGGGTATGATATCAGATGATTGTCTTCTATAGCCAATAACCAATAAAATGGTTCTGATGTAAAGATTGCATCCACCTGAAAATGGGACATAGGTTCCTCATGAAATCTGTTCATATGTAACCATTCCAAATAAATTATAAATAAAATTCACTTGATTTTAGCTAGATCCGTTTCGTAAAGTACGTTACTTTTCTTTTTGGAAAAGTGCATTATAGACTTATGATCCCTTGTTTGGCTTAAATACAGGTTAATCTTATTTCCTTGATATTAGATTGGGTTCGTTTTATTCAACTTGGATATTTCATGAAATAATTCCTCTAATCTTGTCTCATTTCTTTCTAAATAACAGTCTAAAAAGACATTAAATTGTATGTTTAAATTAAGGGTACAAAAATAATCATTTTCTTCTAATACGTTATAATTATTTAACCATAAGGAAAAGAAAAATGGATTTTGCAAACCGGTAGCTATGTATTCTATCCATTTTGGAAAATCAGACCAGAAATCACCTGTGAATTTAAGGATTGATGTTAGCTCCTTATTTGATAAATCAAGAGAAAGGGATAGTGAGACAATCTGCTTGGAACACATAATAAATACCTCATAGTAATTTTGGAGATATATGTGGTCTAGCTGTTGTTTTAATAATTGAGGTGGAATCAAAAATGGAGGTGGATTAGATACAAAAGTTCCCTCTCCCTGTCTTGAATCGAGGTATCCTAAAAGTTCAAGACTTCTAATACCTTCCCTGATTGATGAACGACTGACCCCTAATAATTCACTTAGATTTCTTTCGGTAGGAATTTTGGACCCCTCAGTTAGTTGCTCGTATTCAATATATTCAACAAGTTGAGTTATAACCTGTTGATACATTTTGGGGGGCTGTTGAACTTTATAGTTTCTATCTTTTTTCACTTAATGAACCTCCTGGATAGTAGATAATTAACAATAAAATGAATATTAAACATTAATCGCTGACTAAACATGTTTAGGTGTAATCAATTGAATAGGGTGAAATACAGAGTGTTTTTATGTTGGTTCTATATAAACCTTATTTGATAACAAATCCCTACATATACCATTTCTCTTTGGCTGTTATGTAAATTATATATGATTATATAGTATAATAATTATTAGTTATAAATGATACTTTAAAATGGTTTAAGCTTATTAACTTTAGAAGGTATAAAGAGGTGACAAGGTTGGTACTTAAAAATATTAAGAAAAAAAATTTATATGAAGAGATTATCTCTGAAATTATTCAATATATTCATGAAGAAAATTTGAAACCGGGTGATAAGCTCCCTACTGAAAATGAATTTGTAGAAATATTTCAGGTAAGTAAAACAGCTATTAGAGAGGCGCTTAGTGTTCTTGTAGCTAAAGGGATTATAGAAAAGCGTTCAGGTGTTGGCAGTATATTGAAAGGGATAAATGGTAGTACCTTTGTTGAACCCATCACCCAGAAGCTTATGATGGAAGAACAAACGCTAAAAGAAATTCTTGAGTTCCGTAGGGGAGTTGAAGTAGAGTCTGCTGCCCTAGCAGCCCAAAGAGCTACTAGAGAGCAACTAGAAGCAATTGAAAATGCCCACTTAGAATTAATTGAAGTGAATTGTAATGGAGGAATTGGGATAGAAGAAGATTATCGCTTTCATTCTTTAATTATTATTTCCTCTGGAAACTCTATTTATGAAACCATATTTGATATGATTTCTCCAACATTTTTAGAAGCATTAAAAGTCAGTAAGAATCAATCTAAGCGATTATCAAAATCATATTTAGAAGAGGCACACCAAGAACATGAACGGATTCTTAACGCCTTGAAGAAAAGGGATGCAGTAGAAGCTCGATTAGCTATGCTTGATCATCTCGAAAAAAACGAAATTAAAATTTGGAACAATGAGCTTTAAGAGCTTTAAGTTTTTGAATTGATATTAGAAGGTATTATTTGCGATGGTTTTACTTAAAAAAAAGGTAAGACCACTATATTTTCTTTTTTTCACAAAATATTATTTGATTTTTCATTTCGTATAGAAACAAGCATCAGACTTGTTTTGTTTTACAAGAAGTTCTATAACGTTTTTTAGTATGTCACCATAATTGAAATTATTTTTAAAATCAGCCAAGGCAAACAAACTGCTTGGCTGCTTTTTATGTCTTTTAAATTACTTTAAGTAATATTTTCTTCTACATTTTAGAAAGAAAAGCCCTTGCTATATATAATTAATCTCTAATTTATCAATAATAATCGTTGATTTACGAAATTTATAAAAAATAAAATACTTTACAAATTCAAATTGTCTTTATATTATGAAAATAGATAAACTAATATGGTCAGACCATATTAATTTATACTGACTTATCCAAAAATAAGTAGGAGGAATATTCTATGAAATTAGCAACAATTCAGCGTAACGGAGAAGAAATGGCGGGGCTTGTAGTTCATGATGGAATTTTGTTGATAGAAGATTTAAATACTAAATTTAATCAGGAATGGTCAACAGACTTATTTGAAATGATTACTTCTAACCAATTAGATGGGATGAAACAATGGTATTACTCAGAAGGTAAAGAAAAAGTTGCAGAACTAGGAGACATTCTAATTCCTTTTCAAGAAGTAGAGTATGCACCTCTATATCGTCATCCAAGAAAAATTTGGGGAATTGGTTTGAATTATGTAGAGCATGCAGCTGATTTAAACGAAAATGCACCGAATACAGAACCTGCAAGCTTTCTAAAACCGGATACTACCATTATTGGTCCCAATGATACGATCAAAATTCCTTTGCAATCTGAGAGAACAACAGCAGAAGCAGAGCTTGGAATTGTTATTGGAAAGGAATGTAAGGATGTGTCTGAAGAAGATGCCCCTAATGTAATTGCTGGTTTTACTACCATAATTGATATGACAGCAGAAGATATTTTACAGAGAAATCCTAGATATTTGACTCGATCGAAAAGTTTCGATACATTTTTTAGTTTTGGTCCTCACCTGGTTACACCTGAAGAAGTTGAAGAAGTAGTAAATTTAAATGTTTCTACCGTTATTAACGGAGAGGTTCACCGGAAAAACATTGTTTCTAACATGTCTTTTCTTCCTTGGCATTTAATATCTTTCCACTCTAAGGTTATGAAATTATTACCTGGTGATATCATCTCTACTGGTACTCCAGGAGCTGTCGTAATACGTGACGGGGACATCGTAGAATGTCATATTGATGGGTTTGAAAAACTGGTTAATCATGTAAAAGATTTAAAACTTAAAGGGGAGGTAACTACGCATGGAATTGAATCTTACAAATAAAGTTGCCCTTGTTGTTGCATCAAGCCAAGGACTCGGAAAGGCTATTGCAACACAACTAGTCAAGGAAGGCGTAAATGTCATGCTAACAAGCAGGGACAGCGTAAAATTGAAAGAATTACAGCGTGAACTTCACTCTTTGGGTAAAGGAAGGGTTGAATATTGTCAGGCTGATATTACAAATGTAGATGATATCCGATTGTTAGTTAGGAAAACGGCAGAGACATTTGATGGAATCGATATTTTAATTAATAACGCAGGAGGACCTCCTAGTGGTAAGTTTGAACAATTCTCCGATGAAGATTGGGAAAAGGCATTTGAACTAAATTTGTTAAGCTATATCCGTTTAATTCGTGAAGCTTTACCTCATCTCAAGAAACAAGGAGGACGCATTATCAACCTAGCTTCTTCATCAATTAGGCAACCTATACCGGGACTTATACTATCTAATACCTTTCGGTTAGGAATTGTAGGATTAACTAAAACTCTAGCTGAGGAATTAGCTCCATTTAATATACTGATTAACACGGTTGCACCGGGTAGAATTGCAACAGACAGAGTAGCATTCCTGGATCAAATCAAAGCAGATAAGCTTGGGACTACACGTGAAGAAGTGGCAAAAGCATCACAAGAAACGATCCTGCTGAAGCGTTATGGAACTCCAGAAGAGTTTGCCAATGTGGTGACATTCTTGGTATCAGATGCAAGCACATATATGACAGGAAGTTCCTTCTTAGTTGATGGGGGTATGTTAAAGTCCATCTAAGAATAACAAAGGATTTTTCATTTTCATAGTAGATCATTAGGATGCAATGCTTATAAACGAAACCATACTTAGGTTGAAATAGAATGTCAGCCAGAAGTTAGATTAAAAAGCAGTGATATTAAGGTCAATACCGATAATACCACATAAAAATTTATCCTGATAAATATGAGGAGATGTATGAATTTGCAAAGTGCTACTATGCTACAAGCATTGCCTGAGTCAAAAACTCTTTCAATTTTAAATAAAGTTACGCTTCTTAAACAAGAAGGTCACGATATTATTAATTTGGCTGGAGGAGATCCAGACTTTAATACGCCAAATATGATTATTGAAGAAGCAGAAAATGCCATGAAATTAGGGATGACACACTATGTAAGTAGTAATGGAATTCCAGAGTTACGTAATGAGATCGCTCATAAGTTAAAGACTGAAAATGGAGTCAATTATGACCCTTCCCAAATTATTGTAACGGCTGGGGGGAAACCGGCGTTATATGTTGCGTTAAAAAGCATAATAAATCCTGGTGACGAAGTATTAGTTATCAATCCAGCATGGGTAAGCTTTGAACCGTTAATAACTATGGTTGGTGGACATGCAGTTTCAGTAGATTTAAATCCTAATGATCATTTTAAACTTACAAAAGATTTACTGGATGCTGCTTGTACTGAGCGGACAAAGGCTATTATTGTAAATAACCCAAATAACCCAACTGGTAGAGTATTAACTAATGAGGAATTTCATAATCTTAGGGATGTTGTGATAGAGAAAGACCTAATTATTATTGCTGATGAAGTTTATGAAAAGTTGGTTTATGGAACACATCAATTTACTTCGCTTGCGAGTATACCTAGACTTGAAAATCGTACTATTACAGTACAAAGCTTCTCCAAGGGGCATGCCATGACTGGATGGAGATTAGGTTATTTAGCATTGCCAAATGAACTTGTACCTGCTGCTTCTAATATACAAGGGCATCTCGCAACATGCACTCCAGCATTTATCCAAAAAGCAGGAGTCGTAGCTCTTAAGGAAGCGAAAGAAGAAGTAGAACACATGCGCAGGATATATGATAAACGTATTAATCAAGTAGTGACTTATCTTAATCAAATTCCGGGTGTTATATGTCCCCATCCTGAAGGCGCTTTTTATGTTTTTCCAGAAATCAAATTTCGCAACTTCAATTCAATTGAACTTGCCAATTATCTTCTGGATGAAGCTAATGTAGCAGTTACTCCAGGAATAGCATTTGGCTCTAGCTATATGCATAACATTCGAATTTCATGTGCTATGTCCGAAGGGGAACTTGAGGAAGCATTAAGACGCATAGAAAAGGCACTTACTAAGGTGGTGTAAGTCAAAMCACACCACACCTTACTATTGAAAGGGGATAGGTAATGCAAGCTCTTAGAAGGATTCCTTTATGGCTCCAGATTTCCATTGCTCTTGTATTAGGTTTATGTTTAGGATCGATAAGTAAAACCATAGGGATAGAAGCAAAAATTTTAGGTGATGCTTTTATTCATATGATTAAGATGACAATTGTACCATTGATTTTCCCCCTAATTATATTAGGGATTGCTCAAATAAAATCAACCGGATCACTAGGTAGGCTTTCTCTTAAAGCCATTATCTATTTTGAAATTGTTACAACTTTAATCATCGTTATGTCCTTACTGCTTGCTAATATGGTGGACCTTGGAGTTGGAGCTGATTTATCAGGGGGAAATATGAAAGCTCTAGAGGGACTTGAGGCCAATAAAATTGACTTTAGAGAGTTTATTCTTCATATAATACCTTCTAATATATTTGTAGCCTTTTCAGAAGGGAATATATTAGCCATTGTCTACTTTGGTGTTTTCTTTGGCTTGGCTTTACGTTCCCTAAAGGGAAAAGCCAAACCTATAGAGGATGTTCTTGAGGCCCTTTCTAAAGTAATGTTTAAAGTTTTAGATTATGTCATTAAATTCTCTCCACTTGGTGTTTTTGGATCTATTGCTTATAGTATGGCTACTTACGGTTTCGAAAAGTTAAGTACCTTGCTTGATTTAATTTTAGTAACCTATGCTGGGTTAGCTATAGTTTTGTTAATCATTTTTCCCATAATTGCTCGTATCTATAATATTCGGTATTGGGAGTTAATTAATGAAATAAAAGATTTATTATTAATTGCTTTTACAACACGGAGCTCCGAGTCTGTATTTGCCCCTCTTACAGCACGTTTAGAAGGATACGGTGTCAAAAATTCAGTAGTATCTTTTGTATTGCCTCTTGGCTATTCATTTAATCTCGATGGTGGAATGGTCTACATGGCTCCTGCTATTTTGTTTTTAGCTAATGCCTATGAAATTCAACTCTCGCTATTAGATCAGGTTCACATTATCCTTTTACTTATGCTACTCACAAAGGGTGTTGCTTCCGTTCCTTCAGGAGTAATTGTTGTGTTGACAAGTGTTTCTGTTGTGATAGGGTTGCCAATGGAAGGTATTGCATTACTTATGGCCGTTGATTTCATAATGGATATGGCACGAACTGCGACTAATGTGGTAGGGAATGCATTGGCTACAGTAGTTATAGCCAAATCGGAGGGAATGTTTCACAAAAAAGAATTCGAAGTTGCTGAACAAGAGAAAATAAGAAGCTCTTAAGACTTGAGCACGCTTCCGTCATATGTTTAGGCTATGCAACTTCAATGAATATTCATTTTCTTGAATCTGATGTAAGCGCCTTCTTTTCAATGTGATGTTTATTTAATATTCAGATTGTTTCTTTCGGCTTTAAATTATATGAAACTATCATTTACAAGTCTATATAAATACAAGGGGATTTTCCTGCCTATATAACAAAAAGAGGAGTGAAAAAGAATTGATAACATCACCAGAAGTCCGAAAAGATGATCTACAAGTGGCTAAAGAATTTGTAAGTAAAGTGTACGCACAAGTAAAAGAGCGTAATCCTCATGAAAGTGAATTCCATCAAGCGGTAAAGGAAATTTTCCGTTCATTAGTTCCAGTATTTGCAAAACATCCAACCTATATGAAAAATGGGATATTAGAAAGACTCGTGGAACCGGAAAGAATGATTACCTTCCGTGTCCCTTGGATCGATGACCTTGGGAATATACACGTGAATCGTGGTTTCCGCGTGCAGTTCAACAGCGCTATTGGACCATACAAAGGTGGTTTACGTTTCCACCCGACAGTTAATGCTAGCATCATCAAGTTCCTTGGTTTCGAGCAAATCTTTAARAACTCTCTTACAGGACAACCTATCGGCGGCGGGAAAGGMGGATCTGACTTCGATCCAAAAGGAAAATCAGACGC
>NZ_JBFUIQ010000028.1:0-50847 GCF_056401795.1 Peribacillus sp. P4_D6 | reverse complement strand
AGACCCCGCAGGCGCAAGGCGCCGAGGAGGCTCCCGGACCGCCCGCGGAAAGCGAGTGCCTGGAGTGGAAATCGACGTTCGAGGTTTTATAAACCCTCATAAAAACTGAAACAAACTTGATTTTCATCGATTTTGTCTAAAGTCTGCAATCGGTAGCAAAAGGCTCTAGGTTTTTTATTCCCGATTCTCCTTAAAAAGGTTAAATTGTTCATTTTGCCTGGTGTATAATAGAATATTGAGAATGCCATTTAGGGGGATTACATAGTGAGTGGGTATAATATTGCGGATCTGGTATACCAATTGTTTTGCCTTTTATTTCTAATCCTGATCATCGTTGGGACCGTATCCCTTTTCCGTTCCATCAAGCACCGTAAAACCAGACTGGATATCATGGAAAAGAAAATGGATGATTTGCATGAACTGATTAAAAGGGGAAAAAATTGACGGCGGCATCGTGCAGGCGTTCAAGCTGCAGGTAAACTCGAAGAAAAGCGAGTTTGCCTGCAGTTTTTTTATTTAAACAGCTTGATTTCAGAAATAATATTTAATCCTATATAAAAGTGTGAAAAAGTCTAGGCTTATTTTAAATCATGGTTATCACCTGTGATAGCTTGATGGGCATTCGGCAGGAAACCATTTCGACCCCTATGTTGTCGCAGTTTTTATTAATTGAAAAACTTTCCAGTTGATTTGAACGGAAGGTACGAGWCTCCTGCGGGAAAAGCGTGTCCAAGGGAGACCCCACAGGCGCCAAGAGCGCCGAGGAGGCTCCCGGACCGCCCGCGGAAAGCGAGTGCCTGGAGTGGAAAGCAAAGTGATCAACAAACTCCGGCAATTATAAAATAATTTATACTGAAATAACTTAGTGGAAAGCACTGTCTCCAAATTTGAAAAAAGGGGAGTAGATTTTAGCATCAATTGAGAGACATAAAAAAATAGAAAAAGAAAGGGAATTGTAAAAAATAAGCAGTTTTACATAGGGGTGTCGGGATTGTGGGGCAAATTTCATGTAAGGCCGCTGGTATGGAAGATGCATGGTTTGTTGCGGCTTTTTACCCTATAATGGAATAGATGTGTATTTAAGGATTTGCTGAAAAAGTCTATCAGGAATGCTCGACCCTATAACAAATCGACGGAGTTGGAGAATGCTTCACATTCGGTCCTTTTGTTAGGTACTTTTGAGAAGTGGGAGGAGTCGGTATCATGAAAGAAGTTATTGCAGTAAAAGAAATTACTAGGTTTAAAACAAGGACGGAGGAATTTAGCCCGTACTCTTGGTGTAAAAGGATGTTAGAAAATGACCCTGTGAGTTATCACGAAGGAACGGATACGTGGAATGTTTTTAAATATGAAGATGTGAAGCGGGTTCTCAGTGATTATAAACATTTTTCAAGTGTACGGAAACGGACCACCATATCGGTTGGAACGGATAGTGAGGAAGGTTCTGTGCCTGATAAAATCAAAATCACTGAAGCGGATCCACCTGATCATAGAAAACGCCGTTCACTGCTGGCAGCAGCATTCACACCTAGAAGTCTTCAAAACTGGGAACCTCGCATTCAGGAAATTACAGATGAATTGATTGGACAAATGGATGAGGAAACGGAAATCGATATTGTGGCATCATTGGCGAGTCCGCTTCCGATCATTGTCATGGCCGATTTGATGGGCGTTCCCTCGAAAGATCGTTTATTGTTTAAGAAATGGGTAGATACCTTATTTCTTCCTTTTGATAGAGAAAAACAAGAAGAAGTAGATAAATTGAAGCAAGTGGCAGCAAAAGAATACTATCAGTATTTGTATCCGATTGTTGTGCAGAAACGTTTGAACCCGGCGGATGACATCATCTCAGATTTATTGAAGTCAGAAGTGGATGGGGAAATGTTTACGGATGATGAGGTTGTCCGGACGACCATGCTGATTTTAGGTGCAGGAGTCGAGACAACCAGTCATTTATTGGCCAATAGCTTTTATTCGCTGCTATATGATGACAAAGAAGTTTATCAAGAGTTACATGAAAACCTGGATTTAGTTCCGCAGGCGGTCGAAGAAATGCTCCGTTTCCGATTCAATCTTATTAAATTGGATCGCACTGTAAAGGAAGATAACGATCTATTGGGAGTGGAATTGAAAGAAGGGGATAATGTGGTCGTTTGGATGAGTGCAGCTAATATGGACGAAGAGATGTTTGAAGACCCCTTCACACTTAATATCCACCGCCCTAATAATAAGAAACATCTCACATTCGGTAATGGTCCTCATTTCTGTCTCGGAGCGCCGCTTGCCAGGCTGGAAGCGAAGATTGCGCTTACTGCATTCCTGAAGAAATTCAAGCATATTGAAGCGGTGCCATCTTTCCAGTTAGAAGAGAATCTTACCGATTCAGCGACAGGGCAAACTTTGACCTCACTACCGCTTAAGGCAAGCCGCATGTAAAAAACGAAAAACCTTGTGCCTAACCTGCATAAGGTTTTTTTTCTTTTTGCATGTTGAATGGTATGCGTTAAATAGGTTCCTGCCGCTCCTTGAAACGTTCGGCAGGAAATCTTATAGTAACCTGAAGTTGAGGTGGCAATGACGAATAGAGTAGTATGATAAAGTAGAAAATTTTGTGCCCAGGCATGATCCCCGAATTAGGTTGGCGGGCGATGAAGCAATTACCCCCACCATGCAATGAAGAAGATATGATAAAATAGAAATTTCCAGATGAAACAGTTTTAATAAGTGAAAGGATGTTATCATGAAATTAAAGCAGCAATTAACCATTGCCTTTATAATAAGTGTACTTTCTTTAATCGGGTTCAGTTTCATGGCATTTACAATAAGTGCAAATGAATACCTGAAATTTGATGAAGATGTGATTTCCTTGGTGCAGGGAATTGAGTCCCCTCTGCTGACGGACATCATGAAGTTCTTTACTTACATAGGTTCAACCGCTTCGCTGATCATCCTTTCCTTGGTCATTTTGTTTTTCTTATATAGGGTTTTGAAGCATCGTTTGGAACTAGTCTTATTCACTGCAGTCATCGTGGGTTCACCTCTTCTCAATTTGATGGTTAAGCTATTCTTTCAACGCGCCCGACCCGATTTACATCGACTCATCGATATAGGGGGATACAGTTTCCCGAGTGGACATGCCATGAATGCATTTTCATTATACGGTATTCTTACATTTCTGCTATGGCGTCACATTACGGCTAGGTGGGCAAGGATTCTCTTGATTCTTTTCAGCATGATGATGATCCTCTCGATAGGTATTAGCCGAATATACTTGGGGGTCCATTATCCTAGTGATATCATTGCCGGGTATTTGGCAGGCGGTTGTTGGATTGCGATTTCCATCTGGTTTTTCCAAAGGTATCAAGACCGGCGGAAGAACAAAGATCGTTAATAAAGGGAGCAAGGTTATTGCAAGATAGGCAGCCGGCAGGTAACAAGCCAGCTGTTGATTCAAGAGAGTTAGGAGCGTATTAAATGGAAAACTGGATTACGGAATTCATGAATGATTTTGGGTATATGGGAATCTTTCTATTAATAGCATTGGAGAATATTTTCCCGCCGATCCCGTCTGAGGTCATTCTTACTTTTGGCGGTTACATGACGACTAAAGCGGATATGACGATTATCGGTGTCGTTATCGCTTCGACTCTAGGGTCTGTGGCAGGGGCCGTCGTCCTTTATGGAATTGGTTTACTTCTTGATGTGAAGGTCATTGAAAGGTTCGTGGAAAGATGGGGCCATATTCTTCGGTTAACGGTATCGGACGTCCATAAGGCGAATTCATGGTTTGACAAATACGGGTCATGGACCGTGTTTTTCTGCAGGCTGGTTCCGCTGATCAGAAGTTTGATCTCGATTCCAGCAGGGATGTCCCATATGAGCTTTTGGCTCTTCCTGCTTTACACAACATCCGGAACATTAATTTGGAACATCATCTTGGTGAATATCGGGGCAGCTGTTGGCTCTTCGTGGGAAGATATTGTAGGGTACATGGACATTTATTCAAACATCGTATATGCGATACTGGCCTTGCTATTTATCGCTTTCGTTGTTTTGATTTTTAGAAGGAATAAAGGCAAAGTATAATCTCAGTTTAGTTGATTGGGCCGTTATCATCGGCATTCATTCCCTAACCGAATATGACCATCAAAGGCTGTCATTGCGACAGCCTTTTTCTTATTGGAGGAAGAACACTGAACCTAGAATAAAGGGGGGGTGCTTTGGACAAAATGAGTGAAACGAAAAAGGAATGAGGTTCGGTGCTATGGCTTCTTTTTTCAAACAAAAGAGACAAGTGAAGCAACGTGAAAAGAAAAAGGAAGATGAAAGTCAATCCAAAAGCAAAACGCCTGATTATATTGAAAGTTCCCTTTCTGCCAATCTGGAAATCGTGAAGAAAAAGACGGGAAAAAGTCCCGATATCATTATCCGAACGTTGAAAATCGGACTAAACCCGGAGATAAAAACAACTATTTTGTATGTGCAGGGTCTGATTGATAATCCTAGCGTTACGGATTTTATAATTGAATCAATCATGAAAAATCCCCACCTATCAAAAAACATACTTCCACTGGAAGCAATGGAAATTATCTCTGAGGACGTGGTTTCCCTCGGTGGCGTAGAAAGGGTCACGGACTGGGAAAAGCTATTTTTGACATTATTATCAGGGGACACCATCATTTTTATTGATGAAGTAAACGTCGCCTTGGTTGCCAGTACAAGAGGAGGAGAGAAGCGCTCGATTCAGGAGCCAAGCACGCATTTGACTGTCCGGGGATCTAGGGAAGGGTTTACGGAATCGAATGGAACGAACATCGCCATGTTACGCCGCATCATCAATACCCCGGATTTATGGATAGAGTCGATGAAAATAGGCACGGTGACAAAAACGGACGTTTCCATCATGTATATAAATGGAATTGTCAAGGAAGGAATTGTCGAGGAGGTCAAGAAGCGCTTAAATCGAATTAACATCGATAGCATTCTTGAATCAGGGTATATTGAACAATTGATAGAAGATCAGGTCATGACCCCATTCCCAACCCTTAACCATACAGAAAGACCGGATATGGTCGCAGGAAACCTGCTGGAAGGAAGAGTGGCGATATTCGTAAATGGAACGCCTTTTGTCTTGATTGCCCCGGCATTGTTCGTACAATTTTTCCAATCTGTCGAAGACTACTATAATCGCTTCGACATTGCTTCAGCGACACGTTTTTTACGGATCATCGTTTTCATCATCTCGATAGTCGGGCCGGCTGTCTATGTTGCAGCCACGACTTTTCATCAGGAAATGATCCCAACGAAGCTGCTGGTCATTGTAGCGGCCCAAAGGGAAACGGTTCCTTTGCCTGCCGTCGTTGAAGCGCTTCTTATGGAAATGACCTTTGAAATATTACGGGAAGCAAGTCTTCGGATGCCAAAGGCCGTTGGTTCGACGATGTCCATTGTCGGGGCATTGGTCATCGGGCAGGCGGCCGTCCAGGCTGGTATCGTATCGCCGGCAATGGTCATCATCGTCTCGATCACGGCGATTGCCAGTTTTGCAACGCCTTCTTATGCCATAGCGATTTCTGCCCGCATTGTGCGGTTCGGATTCATCATTTGTGCCGGCATGTTAGGCTTTTATGGGATGATTTTAGCCTTTATCATCCTTATTGTCCATTTATGCAGCCTGCGTTCACTTGGAGTTCCTTATATGACACCTCTCGCCCCTCTGAATCCAAAAGGGCTGGGCGACACATTCTTCAGAAGACCTATATGGGCATTCAAGGAAAGGCCGCAATATTTGACCAATGAAAATAATCTGATCAGGGAAGGCAATAACCAAAGACCGCTGCCTCCTGAATCGCGTGGAATGAAAACTTCTGACGGGAAAAAGGGTGAAGGCAATGAATCGTAAAAGATTAGTTCTGCTCTTGGTGATGTTGATCGCCGCCACATTCACCACAGGCTGTTGGGATAAAACAGAGTTAAATGAAATGGCCATCGTTTCGGCGGTCGGACTCGATAGAAATAAAGAAGGGAAGTTAGTGGGAACTTTCCAAATCATTAATCCAGGGAATGTTGCCGGAGCTCTTCAGGGCGGCGGCGGATCGAATCCACCCATATCCATTTATAGGGCCACGGGAAATAATGTGCTTGAATTGGATGGTAACGCTTCAATGAAAATCTCCCGAGATATGTATTTTGCCCATGCCAACCTGGTTGTCATCGGTGAGGAACTAGCAAAAGAAGAGGGCCTTAACGATATTTTCGATGCATTTGAGCGCTCACCGGAATTCAGGGCAACTACGAGGATCGTGATTGCCCGGGGTGTGAAAGCAAGGGATATTGTCGAAACGTTAACAGCAATCGATAAGGTATCAGCCGAGAAAGTCATTAGGACGATTGAAACCACTGAAAAAACCCAGGGGAAAAGTATTAGCATCAATCTCCAAGAGGTGATCAAGAATCTGCTTAGTACCGGAAAAGAACCGATAATAAGCGGTTTTACCGTGAGAGGAAACACGGGTAAAGAGGATAAAATGGAGAATACCATGTCCTCGGATATTGAGGCGAACCCTAATGCGGCAGGGATAGGTGTTTTTAAAGATGGCAAATTGATTGACTGGCTGGATGGTGATAAGGCAATAGGATCAATGTGGGTATTGGATAGAATCGAAAATGTCCATTTATACCTTGATTGGGAGGATAAAAAAAACGCAGTAACCTATTCAGTCATTCGCCAAAAAACCAATATCGGGGCAAAAATAGTAAACGGCGAACCGAAAATGTCGATAAAGGTCCGTGCAGAGGGAGATATCCGGGAAGCGAATGTTCCTTTGAATCTAACCGATATGCATGTTCTGATAGATATTGAAAGGAAGTTAGCGAAAGAATTGAAGAAGGAGATGGAAGACGCAATCGTTCGGGCACAAAAAAATAAATCCGATATTTTTGGCTTTGGGGAGCTCATGCACGAATCCCATCCGAAAGAATGGAAGAAACTAGAGAAAAACTGGGACGACGAAACTTTTCCTAAACTGGAAGTTGATGTGCAGGTCGAAACTTTCATTCGCCGTACCGGATTACGTAATAAGCCATTTCTTTCAAATTTACAAAAGAAAGATCAATAATGGAAAGGAAGTGGCATTCTCATGGAAAAGGCAAATATCAGCGGGTACCAGCTGTTCGTCCTTATTTTCCTGTTTGAAATGGGCAGTGCACTTTTGGTTCCGCTTGCAGGTGAAGCCAAGCAAGCTGCCTGGCTGGTCATCCTTATTGCGATGATCGGCGGATTTATATTATTTTTCATTTATTATGGCCTTTTTCAATACTACCCTGATCAGCTGTTAACGGAATTTGTACGAAATATATTGGGGAATTTTCTAGGCAGGATCGTAGCTTTTCTATATATCCTTTATTTCATCTATCTTGCTGCAAGGGTGCTAAGGGATTTCGGAGATACGCTGCTTACTTTTGCCTATCCTCATATTCCGTTATTTGTCGCAAACGCTGCATTCATTTTAGTCGTAGTGTATACGGTCCGTAAGGGGATAGAAGTAGTGACGAGGACGGGGGAATTATTCTTTGTCTTGGAGAATTTACTTTTAATGACCTTCTTTCTTCTGATTATTGCTTCAGGCATGATCCATTTAAACAACTTAAAACCCATTTTTGAAATAAGCGGGACAGAGATGGTGAAAATGGCTTTCACTAAAACCGTATTCTTTCCATTTGGTGAAATCATAGCGTTTTTAATGATTTTTCCTTATTTAAATGAACATAAGCGATTGAAAAAAATTGGAATATGGAGCTTGGCTACAAGCGGTATTTTTCTCGCGGTAATAATGGCTGTGAATGTTTCTGTACTTGGTGTGGACCTTATGACGCGTTCGCAATACCCTCTTCTTACCCTCATTCAGTCCATAGAGGTCGCTGGCTTTCTTGAACGTCTCGATGTGTACTTCTTGTTTTTGTTAATGATTGGCGGGTTCATCAAGATATGTGTATTTACTTATGTAGCGGTAACGGGTACGGCGAATGTTTTCAATGTTAAACAGCCCTCCAGACTTGCATACCCTGTTGGCATTGTCATTTTATTGATTTCGATTATTATTTCAAGCAGCTATACGGAACATATCCATGAAGGCCTGAAGGCGGTACCAAATTACATCCATCTGCCATTTCAGGTGATCATTCCATTGCTTCTCTTGATCATTGCCTTTTTTAAGAATCGAAAAAAAGGGAAGACAAGCACCAAAAAAAGTTCCTGAAAGGCGGAGTTGATCAAAAATGAAATTCTTCGGTATTACGCTTTTGCTTCTTGTCCCTTTAGTGGTCATATCTTTAGGTATGGATATTCTAATGGGATTTGATCTGGATAATTCGATCAAGCATGCCTTTAACCCATTTTTGGTGAAGGACCCCGCTGAACTTATCCTTTTTTTCATTCTTCTTGCATTCCTTGTATTCAGCTTCTTTTATCGAAAAAAAAAGAAAAAGAACAAGGGCAAAGGACAACAATGATGTTGCAATTCCTGTTGCTGAAATAGAGATGAACTCCGAATGGGGGAGTTTGTCTTTTTGCTTTTTTATAACCTTGTAAACCCATTTCATAGTATGATGATAAAATGAGCTTATTTAACAGCGGAATGTAAAATCATTCAACCAAAAACCCCGGGAGGAGGACGGCAATTTGGATATCAAATTGAATCGAAAAATCATAAAAGACATGTGCGGGGCCGTCTCCTTTAAAAGAGGGGAAGCTTTTCATCGTGCCAATAAAGTGACATTTGAAAGCTATCATCATGATGGTTGTGAAGCATCGGTTAGAGGCAAGGAAGACTTCCATGTCATGATTGAAGTGGATGCAGTCGGCGGATTTCAGACGAAATGCAGCTGTCCTGCGCTAGCTTCCTTCCATAGGGATTGCCAGCATATTGCAGCCGTCCTGCTGTCGGTTTACGACCATAAGCGAGATGGAACGATTCCTGAAGGGATACGTGCAACCGGTCCTGATGCTGCAGCCCATAAGGAGTTGTCAGAGGGCTTGCTTACCCTTTTCAATAATCAGCCTGTACGCAAAAGCGGTCATCAGCGCCATTTTGAAAATAGAACGATGCTTGAAGCGGAGTTTACGTGTAAACCAGTATGGATGGGAATGGAACAATATATGTTAGGACTGGAAATGAAAATCGGTTCTCTCAATGTGTCGAATGTCCGGGATTTCCTGAAGCGAGTTAAAGCAGGAAAGCCTGCCCAAGTGTCCCCTTCATTTATATATGACCCGGTGCTGCATTGTTTTCAGAATGAAAATGATTTAGTGCTTCAGGAGCTCATTACAGTGATATCGGATGAAAAAGTCTATGTGGACGCCCTGACGGATAAATCCGAATATACATTGGACCATCACTTATTACTTTTGCCTCCATCTTCTTTTCGAAGGCTTGTCCCCATCCTTGAAGCGGTGCCAATGGTGAAGCTTGCCTATGGTGGCCTTACATTCAATGGCTTTCGTGTAACAAACGGACCGYTTCCTTTACAGTTTGACTTTACTGAAAGCGAGGACAAAGGTTATCAACTGAATATTAAAAGGCTGCACGAGATGATCGTCATGAATGCATACACATTGGTCCTATTTGAGGGGAAATTGGTTCAGCTCGAAAATGAGGATTTCAAACGCCTTTCAGAGTTAAAGCAAATGATGGAGGATTCGGGGATGAATCAAATTCCAATCCATCATGACCAGCTGGAATTATTCCTGGACAAAGTGGTACCAGGCTTGAAAAGACTCGGTGAAGTCCATATTGCAAGATCCATCACCGAATTGTTTTTGAAGACACCGCTGGTTGCAAAGCTATACTTGGACCGAGTGAAAAACAGGCTGCTTGCAGGGCTGGAATTCCATTATGAAAATATCGTGATCAACCCTTTGGAAAAACAGGAATCCAAGGTTATGAGGGATGTTGAGAAAGAGGCGGAGATAATAAAGCTGATGGAGGATAGCCAGTTTGCCAAGACGGACGGAGGCTATTTCTTGCATAACGAAGAATTGGAGTATGAGTTCTTGTACCATATCGTTCCTAAACTCCAGAAGCTGGTGCAAATCTATGCCACTACCGCTGTAAGGAACCGAATTTCCCGTGGAAATGCTGCACCGCGCATTAGGTTGAAAATTAAAAAAGAGCGTACTAATTGGCTCGAATTCAAATTTGAAATGGACGATATCCCAGATAAACAAATACGTGAGGTCTTAGCCGCGCTTGAAGAAAAAAGGAAATACTATCGTTTAAGGAATGGATCGCTGCTTTCCCTTGAAACAAGGGAATACGAGGAAATCAATCGTTTTCTGAATGCACTGCCCGTACAGGATGAAGACCTGGAAAGCACCCTGAACATGCCCCTCATAAAAGGGCTCCAGCTCCTTGACTCCGTTAATGACAGCCAGACATTCACGATGGAAGAATCATTCCGGCAGTTTTTGGATAACATCAGGAATCCGGGCGCCTTGGAGTTCACTGTGCCAAAGAGTCTGGACCCGATTTTGCGCGAGTATCAAAAAAACGGCTACAAATGGATGAAAATCCTTGCACAATACGGTTTTGGCGGGATTCTTGCTGATGATATGGGTCTGGGAAAAACACTGCAAAGCATCACGTTCATTTTATCCGAGCTACCTGACATCCGTAAGAAAAGGGTTCCGGTGCTTATTGTCTGCCCATCATCATTGACTTACAATTGGCTGAGTGAATTCACTAAATTCGCTCCTGATATACAAGCCGTCGTCGTGGATGGAGACAAGACGGAAAGGTCGAAGCTGCTTAAAGAAATGAAGGACGTGGATGTAGTGATCACTTCTTATCCATTGCTTCGGAAAGACATCAATTCGTTTGAAAAAGAGGACTTCCATACGGTGTTTTTCGATGAGGCACAGGCCTTCAAGAACCCGGTGACACAAACGGCACGAGCGGCCAAGAAGATAAAAGCGGCACATCGCTTTGCGTTGACTGGTACGCCCATCGAGAATTCACTGGAAGAGCTCTGGTCCCTTTTCCACGTCGTATTCCCTGAACTATTCATGGGGTTAAAGGAGTATAGCAACCTCTCCAGGAAGCAGATTTCCCGCAGGATCCGTCCATTTTTGCTGCGGAGAATGAAAGAGGACGTACTAGGGGAATTACCGGAAAAAATCGAGTCGCTGGAATCGATGGAACTGCTTCCCGATCAGAAGAAACTGTACGGGGCTTATCTGGCCAAGCTGCGGCATGATACGCTGAAACACCTGGACAAGGACACCCTTCGCAAAAATCGGATCAGGATCCTTGCTGGCTTGACCCGGCTTCGGCAAATATGCTGTCACCCCGTCTTGTTTGTGGACGGATATAAAGGCAGTTCAGCAAAATATGAGCAGCTGATGCGAATTGTCGAAGATTCGAAGCATTCTGGAAGACGGGTGCTGATTTTCTCGCAATTTACAAAAATGCTTACGATCATCGGCAGGGACTTGGCCATGAAAGGACAACCCTTTTTCTACCTGGATGGACAAACCCCATCAAAGGAACGTGTGGAAATCTGCAATCGGTTTAATGCAGGAGAACGGGATATATTCCTCATYTCGTTGAAAGCTGGCGGTACGGGTCTCAATCTGACGGGTGCCGATACAGTCATACTATATGACCTTTGGTGGAATCCGGCAGTTGAAGAACAAGCCGCGGACCGTGCCCATCGAATGGGGCAGAAAAATGAGGTTCAAGTCATCAAGCTTATTGCCCGTGGGACAATCGAAGAAAAAATGAATGAACTCCAAGAGAAAAAGAAACATCTTATTGAAGAAATCATCGACCCTGGAGACAAGTCGTCTTCTGCACTTACAGAAGAGGATATCAGGGAAATCCTGATGATATAAGGGTTTAGCCGAAGGTAATAAATAAATAGTTCAGTTATGGAGCATTCCTTTGTAAAGAGGAATGCTTTTTTATTTTTAAGGCACTTTTCGTAAAGATTGTTGTTTTTAAAACGAAACTATTTAAGGTTTGGGGCGGAAAGCGAGCATCTGGAGTGGAAATCAACCRCAACTCACTACCAGGTAAATAGCAAAAAAGTATGTGAAAACAGCCATTTTTAAAAATATAGGATATTTCATTAACAATAATAATATAATAAAAAACAACAATGTTTTATTGTAAAACGATAAAGCGTATGTTAAATTAAATGGACAATAAATAAGTGAGGTGCTTTTTATGAAACTAGGAACAACACTCTTTTTAAAGATGGCTGTTATTCTTATTGGAATTCCAGTTCTTGCTTTGTGCATCTTCTTGGTGCCTGGGATAGCGAATTTTGCAGCAGAATTATATCCGGATATGGCTTATTTGAAATATCTCGTTTTAATCGATTTGTATGCATCGGCGATACCTTTTTACTTTGCCCTATATCAAGCCTTTAAACTTTTAAGCTATATTGACAAGAACAAAGCTTTCTCGGAATTATCTGTAAGAGCTTTAAAGATTATAAAAAATTGTGCAATCACAATAAGTGGCTTGTATGCGGCAGGCATGCCGCTCTTTTATCTCATCGCGGAAATGGACGACGCCCCAGGTATCATAGTAATCGGAATGGTCGTCATTTTTGCTTCAATGGTGATTGCAGTCTTTGCTGCTGTTCTTCAAAGRCTTTTACAAGAAGCCATCGATATAAAATCAGAAAATGACTTAATAGTCTGAGGTGATTAACTTGGCAATTATAATCAATATTGATGTGATGTTGGCTAAAAGGAAAATGAGTGTTACAGAACTTTCCGAGAGGGTTGGAATAACGATGGCTAATCTTTCCATATTGAAAAATGGCAAGGCAAAAGCGATTCGATTAACAACCTTAGATGCGATTTGTAAGGCTTTAGAATGTCAACCCGGGGATATTTTAGAATACCGAAATGATGAAGGCACTCAAGATTAGGATTTATAAAGGGGAGTTACTCATGAATGTAGATAAAAAAATGGAGGCACCAATCATGAGGGCACTAAAACAACTCGTTCGTTTTGGTTGGGAGCAGGCCCTATCATGCTTGTTTCCTGCCGTTATTTTTGCCTCTTTGGCTATTACAAAATTCATCCCGCTTCCCTTTCTGCCGCGGTATGACTGGCTGCTCATCATCTGCCTTATCATGCAGTGGTGGATGCTGCGTTCCGGGCTTGAAACACGGGATGAACTAAAGGTCATCACCTTGTTCCACCTTATTGGTCTTGCCCTTGAACTTTTCAAGGTACATATGGGCTCCTGGACTTATCCAGAGGAAGGATATTTCAAGATTTTTGGAGTGCCTCTGTATAGCGGATTCATGTACGCTAGTGTAGCGAGTTATCTTTGCCAGGCGTGGAGGAGGTTAAAGGTTGAACTGATCAAGTGGCCGCCGTTTTTTGTCGTTGTATCCCTTGCGCTTGCGATTTATTTGAATTTTTTCACCCACCATTATTGGATGGATGTTCGTTGGTGGCTATCTGGACTTGTCATCATCGTCTTTTGGCGAGCATGGGTCACATACGAAGTTGGTGGAACCCGTTATCGTATGCCAATCGCATTTTCTTTTGTGCTCATCGGATTTTTCATATGGATAGCCGAAAATATCGCAACGTTCTTTGGAGCTTGGGAATATCCTAACCAAACCGATGCATGGAGTCTCGTACATCTAGGAAAGGTAAGYTCATGGCTCTTACTGGTGATTGTCAGCTTTCTTATAGTAGCGACGCTAAAACAGGTTAAGGGGAAAGATTCCGCTGTGATGGATGAGGGTCAATTTTTATAAGATGAATTATTCAAGTTAGATAAAAATAAGTATAGACGACACATTGTGTCGTCTTTGATTTTTTCTATGCTTTTATGTCATTCCTATGAAACAAGTTTTAATCCCACTGCTGCGCCAAGGACCATGGCTATAAAAACGACCCTGCGCCAATCTTTGGATTCCCCGTATAAGAGCATCCCGATTATCGCTCCGCCTGATGCGCCGATTCCTGTCCAGATAGCGTAAGCCGTTCCCATTGGCAAGGTTTTCATGGCATAAGCAAGAAACAGGAAACTTGCTCCAAATCCGATGAATAACAGCAGTAAGGATTGCCGATTTCTGTCTTTGTGCAATTTATTGATCATCGCAACCCCAAACATCTCAAAAAGCCCCGCTAAGATTAAAGAGACCCAAGCCATTATGATTCATCCCCTTTCTCAGCCTTATCATCCGTCACTAGCTTCAAGCCGATCACCCCTGATAATAAGAGGAGGATCAATAGTGTTTTGCTCAGCTTGAAGGATTCTCCAAAGAAAAGGATTTCGGAAAAAACGGTCCCGGCAGTCCCCATACCGACAAAAACGGCATATACCGTTCCGACAGGAAGCTTCCTGCCAGCCATTATCATCAAGTAAAAACTGATGATGATTGAAATGACCGTTCCAGTCCAAGTCCAAAAGTCATCTGCATGTTTTAAGCCAATCACCCAAAATACTTCAAAAAAAGCTGCAATGAATACTTTAATCCAGTTTGTGCTCATGTAATAACGCACCTCCGATTTTATTCTTTACCAAAAAACAAAAAAAGCCCAAGAGATAACTGTTAAAACAGTTTCTCCCAGGCTTTTATCCTTCCGTGACACAGCATGCTGTGAGTTTTCTCTCGGACCAGACCAGCAATGAGACGCACTGCGGAACCCTAGAAAACCTTTGACATATACAATTACCTTTCATTATACATACTTTTTGAACTTACTCAAGGTAAAAGTTTTGCCAAATTCCAGGCCGATTTTTCCCTAATATCCGCATATGTCCCGTAACGTTTGCAGCTTTCATCTGAATACAGCGAGGCCATTTCGAACTTTCCGGACTATATTCAAATTTGAAAAAAGCCAGTTTGCCTATAGTTTTTTTATTTGGGTGAGTTGTGGTTGATTTCCCCTCCAGATGCTCGCTTTCCGCGGGGCGGGCGGTGAGCCTCCTCGGCGTAAACGCCTGTGGGGTCTCACCTGTCCCGCTGCTCCCGCAGGAGTCTCGCACTTCCGCTCCAATCAACCATAAATAGTTTCGTTTTAAAAACAACAACCTTTACGAAAAGATAGCAACAAAGTATGTGAAAACAGCCTTTTATTTAAATAACGCAAGGTAAGGTACGAGACACCTGGGGGCGAGCGCCTGGAGTGGAAATCAACAAATAATGAAGGGATAGATATGGTAGTGTAAACGGCTGAGGAATTTGCGGCGGTGCAGGTCAATTTTTCGGATCTTAACAAAGAATGCTAATATAAGAATTAGATTACAGAGGGAATGAAGGTGGCTCTTGCAGGTTCATATTTTAATTGTTGAAGATGATAATGATATTAGCGGATTGCTTTGCAATATGATGAAAAATATCCATTGCGCAAAGTTTAATGAAAAAAATGAATGGTGAGCTTTTTGCCACTCTGAAAAATCATCAATTCATCATGACCTGTCAATGGAATAAAAGAACGTAGTCTGCTTCAGTTTTCAGCTCAAAAAAGCCCCGAAATCTTATCCGGGGCTTTTTTGGTTTGCTATTTAGGCATTCACTGTCCGTTTCGGAGATGGGCCTTCTTTTTTATGTGATACATAGCTATGCAGGATCATTCCCATGATGACGATAAAGATGCCGAACCACGATAATGGAGAAGGAATCGGTAAAGATAGGAATAGTAATTCGCCAGCCAGGGCAAAAAGGACCTCCATCGATTGTGTTGCTTCAACTGAAGCTAATTTCTGCATATTTCCGCGTACCAAATCGGTCGCCATGAAAAAAAGGACCGTGGCGATGACTCCAGAAAATAGTGCCACCAAAAGGGATTGGAAACTCTGCATCTTCGTCGGCGCACCTACTGTAAAGAAACCGTACAAGGAAAGCAAAAGCCAGAATGGAAGACTCGCCAAAGTCATTCCCAAAACCCGCTGATAAGCATCCAGACGCCCTTCGGATACTTCCATCATTTTGCGATTTCCCAAAGGGTAGGCAAACGAGGCGATGACGATCGGGATCACTCCCAGCCAAAGATCGGCCATTGAAATGTGTTTGGTATGTTCCAGCTGCATCAGGATGATCCCAAGCAGAATGATCATGGACATGAGGAGGCCTTTCACAGAAACCCTTCCTCTTTGCCTTTCGATTCCATCTTTCGTTTGGACATTTTCAAAAAACAGCGGCGCAAGCAGCGCACCCGAAATGATCGTGATTTGCCAGGTGCCGGCGATCAGCCAGCCAGGTGAGTAGGCGGACGCAAAGCATAAAGGAGCATAAAATAACCCAAATCCGACAAAACTCCAAAGCAGCCAAGGACCCGGCTTTTCTCTCATCACTTGTAAAAGGGGACGCAGGTTTTTTCTGCTCCATACGATACACAACAGAAAGGGCACCATGAAGAAATAACGCAGCGAAGCACTCCAAATCCAACTTCCGCCAGACAGCTCCATGGCCTGATTCAAAACAAACGTAAATGCAAAAAAGAAAGCAGAACAAATACCTAATATAATCGGACGCAATTGACTCACCTCAATCTGTTTTATGAGTCAGTAAGACTCTGGAAGGATGGCAATCGTTTCGGCTTTCTGAAAAAAATTCAGATATATCCACTGTTTCAAAAGCGGAATGAATTTTCGGAATATTATAAGCGATCAATTTAAATTTTCCTTCAAAAGCAAAAGAAAATCAACAGGATTCTTTTAAGCTAGTGAAATTCATTATTTGTGATTCGACATGACATGAAAAGAAAGCTTTTTGGAATTAAATGAAGGCGTTTCCACTTGCGAATTTAAATTAGAAATATATACCAAATGAAGAAGCGGTAAACGTTGTCCTGACGCGTGTTATGAAGGAATTGCTAATATTTTATATAAAAATCATATAGAGGCAGATAGTATAAGAAGATACGAGAATTGACGAATATGGTAGGTAGTGGTATCTTAATAGGAGTGCAAATAATGTCGAATGGTGACGAAATATATAAATGCAACATTCGCAAGAAAGTTAGTGGGGTAAATTAAATGAAATCTACAGGTATTGTACGTAAAGTTGACGAATTAGGGCGGGTAGTCATTCCAATTGAACTGCGCCGAACATTAGGAATTAATGAGAAAGACGCTCTGGAGATTTATGTAGAACAAGAGCGCATCATCCTTCAAAAATATAAACCAAACATGACTTGTCAGGTAACAGGTGAAGTTTCCGATGACAATATGAAACTTGCTGACGGTAAATTAATACTTAGCCCAGAAGGTGCCGAACTTCTAATTAAAGAAATTCAAGCCAGCATGGAAACTGCTAAATAATTAATATACTAGATAAATAGCATCCAAGTGTAGGGAGGTTTTCCCTACACTTTTTTTAATTAAATGGTGAAATAATAAAAATGGTTCGATTCACGGGCGAAACCAATCTTTTCATAAAGTCTCTGTGCTTTCACATTATCCTGGCCAGTCTCCAGTGAAACCCCTTTAGCACCTGTTTCACGTGCAAAACCGATGGCCGCGTTCAATAACTCCTCGCCAAATCCCTTTTTACGGGCGGACTCCTTCACGAATAAATCATTCAATATCCATGACCGCATCATACTCACAGACGAAAAAGAAGGATACAACTGTACAAAACCAATTGGATTTCCTTCATCAAACGCCATAAAAACCACAGACTCCCCTTTTGTCAGCCTTTCCCTTAAAAACTCCCTTGCACAACCAGGATCAGAGGTTTGCTCATAAAAAACCCTGTATAAATCAAAAAGTTCCGCCAGTGATTCCAGCTCATGTAATGTAGCCTTCTGTATGCTCATAAATGGCCCCCTAAATGTTAGAATACTCTAAATTTACCATTTAACCATGCTATCCGCCAAATTCCGGACCGCATTTTCCAGCCCCCTAAATCAGGATGGAGCTCAAAAAGGCACCATCCTGATTTTTTCGGCTATAAACCCAAGGTGAGCAGCAAACTTATGAGATATCAGCGTTTACTCGTGAGTTTAGTCGATTTACTCGTGAGTTTGGAGCAAATACTCGTGAAAATGGAACAAATACTCGTGAATTAAGCCGATTTACTCGTGAATTCAACATTATCCAATAATATTGGGTACTATAAATTCCAAACCGAATCCTCAAATCTTCATTATTCCAGTGGTTTAGCTTCTAAGCCACCTGTGTTAAGGATATGTACCTTTACGTTTATATCATGTATTGAATCCTTATCTAAATAATCCTTAGGCTCTTTTAAATGATTCTTTTGCCAGTATTTTATCTCTTTGATATAAAGGGTTTTGCCTAGGTTTAAAGGGTCCGCGTTCTTTTGGAGCCCTGTTTTAAACGTTGATAGGATTTCCTTTTTTATTTGGCTTTCGAATTTACGTTTTATTTTGTCGATATCGATTTGGGTATCAAGCCCCAGTATTTTGCCGGAAACGTCAATTTCAATATCGAATTTGTACTTGCCATCCTTTAGAACAGGTTTCACTTTATGAGCCGGATGGGAAAAAGAGGCATAGATATCTTGCTTATTCATTGTGATGTTCACTGGAGTTTTGTTGGTCCTTTTAGTGAGCCAGCGTAAACCGCTCAGTTCTTTTTCAGAGAACCAGGGCTGGGACACTTTATAGTAAATGATAAATGCACCATCCATATAGAGGCTTTTTCGCTTTTTATCTTTTTCCTTCCAAACTTTATCGTTCCAGGAAATGGAGGGTAATATGGTGGTAGATGCTTTTTCCCGCTGGTCAGAGTAATACCTTTGGACTGTAATGGGTTGGATGAATGATATAATCCGGTATACATCATCCGGAAAATATAATGTCGTGTATAAAGGTGATAAATTAAAAAAGCCGTTAATGGAGAAAAGCTCATCCATGGAATTTTTTGTGGCAAAGATATTGGATGAGTATCTGAGTAATTGGTTTCTGTATATATAATCCACTATTTCTGTGCTTTGCCGGTTCAAAACATTTTCACTGATTACAAATGTGGATACATGCCCTAAATAGAGAGACTGTTGAGTATTGCTCATTAGTTTATTAATGGCGATCGAAATCGACGGTCCTTTTTGTTTCCCTACATATACGGGAGGGGCTTGCGTCGGCTTTGCCTCCGTTTTAGCTACCGCAGCGAAGTCTACAAGTTGCGTATAGACTATGTATTCCCCATCTTTGAAATCTATCCCGATGGCCGTTATATAATGGAAGTCCTGGATCGTTTTTTCATCCCAACAGCCTGAAAGAAATAGGAGTAATTGTAGGGTCAACCAAATTTTACAGATGCGGAACATTGCCTTACTGCCCCTTTCTGGTTTTATCATTAGCGGCCAAGGATCGTTTGCTCATGGAATTCCATGGCGACTTTAGGAATGAATCCAGGATTTTTGTGATTCTTGGCGGGTTCATTCCGCCAATATATGAAACACCGAATGAATCAAGCCTGGATAATAAAGTGACAATGGAAAGGAAACCGATTATCAAGCCGTAGATTCCATAAATGCAGCTTAGTAACAGCACAAACATACGCAGAACGGTAACGGCACCTGTTAAAGACTGGTTTACAAGTGTATAAGATGCAACAGAGGTTACGGCAGTGACGACAAGCATGGTTTGTGAAGTCAGTCCTGCCCTTATCGCCGCATCACCGACAATTAGGCCTCCTACAACCGCAACTGTCTGCCCAACCGCTTTAGGTAACCTGACCCCGGATTCACGGAATAATTCAAATAAAATGAGCATGAGAATGAATTCCATCGTGGCAGATAAGGGAAGCCCCAGCCTTGAAAGGGTTATGGTGGCCAGTAACGGGAACGGCACCTGTTCAATATTGAAAGCGGAAATGGAGATCCAAAACCCCGGCAATAAAACGGTAATGCCAAGCCCCATAAAGCGAAGAAGTCGCTCAAGGCTTACAAATAGATAAGGAAGATTCGAATCTTCTGCGGTTTTTATTTGCAATAGTAAGGTAGAAGGGGCCACGATTACCGTTGGCATGCCATCCACGATTAGAATGAATCTTCCTTGATTGAGTGCTTCAACTACAAAATCAGGGCGACTCGTATAATGAGTGAGTGGAAATATACTATATTTACTGTTAGTGATCAATTCCTCCAATTGTTGGCTGCTCACCAAAATATCAATATCAAGGGAGTTGATTTTCGATCTTACGTTTTTAACAAGTTCTTTATTGATGATGTCATCCATGTACATCAGTGCGACTTTCGTTTGACTGCGCCTCCCAACGATAAAGTCTTCATAGGCAAGCGATTTTGTTTTTAGCCGCTTTCTGATTAAAGCTGTATTCATGGATAAATCTTCGACAAATCCATCTCTTGGACCTCTTACCGAGACCTCGAAGGAAGACTCCTCGGGCTGCCGGTTCGGCACGTTGGACAATTCGATTGAAAATAACTCTTGGACTGAGGGTATGAATAATAAGGCATGCCCGGAGAAAATCAGCTGCTGGACGTTATTGAATTCACTATCGATGGTTACTTTCCTGAGGTCTATCAAGGGTTTTAGCTTGTTGATTGATTCTTCGGCATCGATGCTCTCATCCAATTCCATCATTTTGTTTAACTTTTCCAAAATTCCTTCGTTCAGTAAACTGATGTCGRCCATACCCGAGCAGTAAAAAATAAGGACAGTAATGGGTCTTTCGTTTTCTCCGATATAAATCATTTCAAACTTGATATCTGAGCTTGAACTGAATAACTCCCGAAATGTTTCCTCCCTTAATTCTAAGAGGGGTGGCTCATTTTTGGATCGTTTCATTCGCATGTCGTTTCCCCTCCTTAGATCTGATGAAAGTGCCGATAAACAAAAAGGCGGACAACAGTAATAGGAAATAAAAAGCGCCAGGATAGTAGAATGTCTGGCTTACATGCAAGAACTTGAAATTACTGAATGGTACGATGGAGATGACGACCATCAGAAAACCTACAGCGAAAAGAATTCCAAGCTTCACATTATTAGTTTTTCCTTTAAAGACTTCCATTATTAAGAATAACGCCATTGAAACGCGGATATAGGCACCAGCAAGCCATTGGTAAATGGAAAAGAAGTCTGTATGTTCAATATATTTACCAATTGTCAGCAAACGCCATTGTTCATAGGCGGGGTACCTCATGACTTCGGCTAAGCTCGGCCCGAATTCAGCGAGTGCTGCTGTTAATGGACCAAGAAGTAAAAACACTAGTCCAAGGCATAAGAATACTAATACCTTTATCTTGAGCTTATCCGAAAGTTTCTCTTGAAAAAAAACGATTAAAATCAGTTCGGCAAGGCCATAACCAGAATATTGAAGGGTTTTTATGCCATGAAAATAGCCATTCTCGAAAAGGGGAAGGAGGTGGCTATAGTCTTTTGTCGGTATATTTCCGGTCGCAACGAAAATGCCAAGAATGACGACTATTGGCAATAATACAGACGAGCAAATGGCGATGGACCGCATACCAGAATGGGCAAGAAAAATGCATAGCAGCGTAAACGGAATGATAATCGCTAAACTTGGGGTTTCAAAAAGAAAGCTTGTCGTGATCCAATCAATCGTTTCCTTTGTGGTGGCCAAAACAAGACTGATCAGATAAATCACGATAAAGAATAAAGCGATATTTTTAATGTGTTTTCCAAATCTATTTTCAAGCCAATCCGTCAGGGACTGATTATCCATATTCTTGATTATTCTCGATAATATATAGGCCCAAATCGGGATCAATCCAATAGTTAGGATAGAAAAAAACCAAGCATCCCTTCCGCCGGTGGATAGGAGGAAAGGGATCAAAATAACGTGATTAAGAAGGCCGATTGATAAAAAGAAGATGCTAAGGGTTTGTATCGAACTAATTTTCTTCAAGATGATCCTATCCCCATTTCCATTGTTTAAAGATGGATTGATGCACATGCCATTCATTTGTTTATGGTTGCTAAATATGGAAATAGTATTCGTGCTAATGTTGTGGAATAAGTTTCCTGGTGTTTAGTGATGAGCGGTAGAGCAAAGCAAAGTATGCCGGAAAAAGGATTTGTCTTAATCGATAAAGAATATATATAGATGCTGTTTTTATTGAACATCAAGGGGGAATGAAGTTGGATTTAAGATACCCGGTCGGGAAGTTTCAGATTGACGGGGAAATTACTTGTGGTATAGCCGAGGGGTGGCTCAAAGAGATTGAAGCTTTGCCTCGGATGCTGCGTGAAGCGGTAGGTAACATGGATGATGAACAGCTTGATACGGCTTATCGGCCTGGAGGATGGACGGTCCGTCAGGTGGTGCATCATGTTGCCGATAGTCATATGAATGCGTATATTCGCTTCAAATTGGCCCTTACGGAAGAAAGTCCTGTCATTAAAGCGTACGAGGAGGGGCAATGGGCTGAGCTGCCTGATTATGATTTGCCGATTGAAGTATCCCTATCACTGCTCGAAAGTATACATATCCGAATGTGTAAACTTTTATCGGACCTTCATGCTGATGACCTGAGCCGGACCTTCATCCATCCTGATTCAGGAAAGGTGACTGTCGGTGAAAATATAGGCATTTATGCTTGGCACGGACGACATCATCTGGCTCATATTACTTCTTTATCAAAGCGCCAGGGATGGTGAATCTATTATATCTTCTAAAAGGTTGTGATTACTTTGAATGCCGATGTGAAAATCGAACAATTAACATCAATTGGATACCATCTTAATGAACTTTCCGACCTTTTGGTTCAGGTGGTGGATGATGGTGCGTCCATCGGTTTTTTACCACCCATGAAACAGTCTGAGGCCGTCGATTACTGGGGTAGTGCCATGAATCGTGATGTGATTCTGTTGGTCGCTAAGTTACAGGGTAAGATTGTCGGGAGTGTACAGTTACATTTATGTTCAAAGCAAAATGGCGGCCATCGAGCGGAAATCGCAAAATTAATGACACATACTGGTTATAGAAGAAATGGCATAGGACGATCACTCATGCTAGAGGCTGAGAAGAAGGCCAAGCAGGAAGGGCGGACATTATTGGTCCTTGATACGAGGGAAGGAGATCCTTCAAATCTCCTGTATACCTCATTGGGATATATTCAGGCAGGCAGGATTCCTGATTATGCGAAATCTTCAAATGGTGAATTCCAACCGACCATTTTTTATTATAAAAATAATCTCGGGTAACGAATTGAGTGGGGGGAATCCAAGTGCAAGCTGTAATCGAAAAAGAAGGTAATGGGATTATCGCAAGATTCGATCGCCTGCTCAATCATCCGGTTGAAAAGGTATGGGGTGCTTTAACGGAGAATGATAAGGTGGAAAAGTGGATGTCCAACCTGGAAATGAAGGACCTCCGAAAAGATGGGACGATAAAATTCAATTTCAATGATGGGTCAGGGAAATCTTTTGATATGAAGATCAGGGAATTCCGGGAATCTGCCGTTTTAGATTTTGAATGGGGGGACGGCTGGGTTCGTTTCGAGGTATCCCCTGAAAAGGATGGATGCTCATTGGTATTGAAAGAATCCATCACGCCAGTTAATGATCATACATCAAAAGATTTGGCAGGCTGGCATATTTGCCTTGAAATGTTTAGTGATTTACTTGATGGACACCATCAGGACTTCCCAATGGATGAATGGGAAAAATGGCATAAGGAATATATGGCCGCCGTCAAACGAATGGATGGATAATGGATGTGTGACATGCAGCAGGATACATAAGGAAACGGAACGATGAATTTCGGCCGAAGCCGAAATGATGCTTCTGCCAGAAGGAAGTTTCTTGTTGATATTCCAGTTAGCTCCATGTTAAGATGACTTTAACTTTTGAGAAATGGAGGTTTTCCTTGTGACATTTATCAGACTGCGTTTCCAATCTTTGAACCGTTAATTGAATACGTTCAAGAGCTCTGCCGTCCGCAGGGTAAATGGGAATGGTCTGTCTATTTTTAAGGAAACCTTCATTTTACGCATTTAAGAAAAAAGAGACGATTTCAACTCTTTTTTTGTGTCCAGCTGAAGCCGGGGCAACCTTTGTGATCAAAGGTTTTCACGATTTCAGTTGACTATAAAATGGAAGAATTATTAGGGGAGAATTACTTTACCTATCCAAAGGTCATTTTGGATAAGTGTAAGATCCTCCATTGTATTGACCAAACCGAAGGCCAGTGGGAGATTGATTTTTTATCGTTAAAATACTCATCCTCTCAGGTTTCTTTAGATAGGTTCTGATCCATTTACTCTAAACACAGGCAAATAGCCTGTGTTTTTTTTAGGGCATCAAGAAAAAAATATTGAAAATAGAATGAGGTGTTTAAGAGATGAAATCATTAAATGATCAAGAAAAGGACAATTGGAAAAAGAATATCACTCTTTTTCTAGGCAGTCAGACGATATCCCTCTTTGGTTCGTCCTTGGTTCAGTATGCCATCATGTGGTATATCACGTTGAATACACAGTCGGGTGTCATGATGACGATATCCATCGTTTGTGGTTTCGTGCCCACCTTCATACTCTCCCCAATCGCGGGGGTATGGGCAGATCGCTATAATCGGAAGATACTGATCATTCTTTCGGATTCTTTGATTGCCATTTCGACGCTCGTATTGGCCATCTTGTTTTTAATCGGCTACGATGAGCTTTGGCTGCTTTTCGTCATGTCCGCTGTCCGTGCAATCGGAACTGGGATCCAGACTCCGGCAGTAGGGGCCATTCTCCCGCAACTTGTTCCAGAGGATAAGCTTACGAAGGTGAACGGGACAAATGGAAGCATTCAAGCGCTAGTGATGCTTGTTTCCCCCATGGTGAGCGGCGCGCTGCTTACGATGGCTTCAATCGAAACCATTTTCTTCATTGATGTGATTACAGCTGCAATTGCCATCTTCACATTGCTGGCCTTTTTGAAAATTCCAGCACATGCGAAGGCATTACAAAAGCAAACAACCAGCTATTTCACCGATTTGCAAGAAGGCTTCAGTTATATCAGGAATCACGACTTTCTTAAGAAGTTCTTTATGTTTTTCGCATTTTTCTTCGTGCTTGCCGCACCAGTTGCATTCCTAACACCGCTTCAGGTCACACGCTCTTTCGGGAATGATGTATGGCGGTTGACTGCGATAGAAATCACCTTTGCCATCGGTATGATGCTAGGCGGTATTTTCATGGCTTCCTGGGGAGGCTTTAAAAACAAGATCCATACGATGACACTTGCAAGCCTTATAATTGGTGCCTGTACTTTCGCTCTTGGAATCATCCCCGTTTTTTGGATCTACTTGATCATCATGGGGGTAGTGGGATTGGCGATGCCCATTTTTAATACGCCGTCCATGGTCTTGTTACAGGAGAAGATCGAGGGTGATCTTCTTGGGAGGGTATTTGGTGTTTTAGGAATGATCTCGACTTCCATGATGCCCCTGGGAATGCTTGTATTCGGACCGATATCCGACCTCATTAAAATAGAATGGCTCCTTATAGGAACGGGTATATTGCTGTTCATTCAAGGTTTTTTCCTACTGGGCAGCAAAGTGTTGGTCGAAGCCGGTAAACCCATCCCAAAAGATGCCTCCGAGTAATGGGGAAAGGAACGACATGTCAGGCTGAAGGGTTTTTCCGCATGCCGGATATTTATTCTTGTAGAAAGATGATACATGAAAGTCATAAAGGAGGAAAAGGTGGGTTTTTTGGGAAATTTATTTAATTGGATGGTAGTTATCGGAATGATTCTGCTTATAGGACGATTGATTACGATGGCGTTCTTATTTCTGGAAATTCCATTTACGACCTTTTTTAAGGACTACAGTCTCATTTCGATCATCATTTTAATAATAGGTGCAATTGGTCAGCAATTCACCAAGACGGGTAGAAAGTAAAATGAGTTATCACCTTTCCTTCATGAAAAGAATCAGCTTCGAATTCACTAGACCGAGATATTCTAATGTCGGTCTAGTTTTTTATTTAAAAAATGTTCCAGTTGATATCAGAAATCCGCTCCCTTTCCGCCGACAGTCTGACAAGCCTCCTCGACGCAAGCGTCTGCAGTGTCTCGTCTAGCGAGTTATTCGGCAAAAGTGTCTCAGATTTCTTCAATCATTAAGGATATAGGTAAAAAAACAGGAAGGATAAACTAGTTTACTTTTAAAATCTTGGTTCGGGCGAGAGCAATTCGAAACTTCCTTTTGCCGAGAAATTGATGGAACCGCCGGACTGTAGACGAATTGGAGAAGAAGAGCCAGTTTCCCTACAATATTTCTTAAAAAAGAAGTTCCAGTGATTGGAACGTAAGGTACGAGACTCCTGCGGGAAAAGCGTGGCCAAGGGAAGACCCCGCAGGCGAGCGCCGAGGAGGCTCACGGACCGCCCGCGGAAAGCGAGTGCCTGGAGTGGAAATCATTACACATACCCCTTTTCGGAAATCGCTCCCTTACCGCCGACTGCCTGCCAAGCCTTCACAGCATGCACTAGTGGGGTCCCGGCCCTTGTAAAGCGAGTGTCTGGAGGCAACGTTTCACATTTTACAATGGGCATTGTTTTTCGGGTCACCAATGCCATATCGAAAATATCGGAACAAACCAATTTATTATCTTTGAATGCATCTTTAGAAGCTGCAAGGGCAGGTGAGTCCGGCAAAGGTTCTGCTGTCGTGGCGAATGAAGTAAGGAGCTTGGCTGATGGTTCAAAAGAAGCTACAAAAAACATTCAAGCAATCATCCAAAGCATTCTGTCAGATACAGAGGAATTGCTAAAAAACGACCAATGAAACGAACCAAATCAGCAAGGATCAGAAAAATGCCGTGAGCACGGTAAGTGAAGCCATGAAAGAGCTGGAAGATTCCGTAGGGAAAATATCCAATTCGATTCAGGAACAAGCTGCTTCTTCCAATGAACTTGCTCAATATACACAGCAGCTTACACAGTTAATAAATGATTTGGAGCAGACGTTAGGGGAATTCCAGATAGAGAAGTAGGGAATAACAAGTGTTGCAAAAAGGGAGGCCATTACAGTGGTTTCCTTTTTTGTTAGATTGCCATTACATCATTCTAAAGAGGTGAATCGCCGGGACATCTCTTTATGGTGGACATATTCAATGGAAGTACAAAAGTACAATTTAGAGGATCGGGTCAAGTATCCATGCTTTTTTTACAAAGGGGAATAATATATAGGAATCGGACAAGTCGGCACGGATATTAAAAGCTTGCACAAATTTATATGCGATAGATTCATAGTAAAGAGAGGGAAATGCCATTTAGCGTTCCATTTATTTACTTCTGCTAGATGATGGGTGATACCAATGGATTTGGGTTCCTGATCAAAAACCCGTCGCCTTCGTTATCACTTCCGTTTGTTATCATGCAAAACCTCAAATACGTTTCTCCTCCAAAACTATATCTTCCATTTTTATCTAAGTGTTCACTCCTATATCGTCATCCTCAACATAATAGGGCAAGCCGTATATAAACGACTTTATCATGACCGGGATTTCTCTAATCTACCTTTATCCATACTGCCAAGATAAACAAAATCCTTTAGGAATTCTTCGATTTCCAACTTTTATCGATGAGGTATAGGAATAAAGGTTTGCTTTTATGGTGTTCAATTGAATCTGACTGTTTGTTTTTAGAGAAAGTAGACTGAAAGTTTCATTTATTTTACCGATAATATAATTGCCGTAGACATTAAGGTTCATCTGATTAAGTGGATGATAGGATAGAAGGTTCGTATGATGGGATTTACTTGAACATCATAAATATAAAAATATTTCAGCGTATAAAGGAAGGTTAAAATGTTTAATGGAAAAATAAGCTGTATGATACTGACATTGGTATTCATGGTTAGTTTCATTTTCTTACCTGGTTTAAAGGCCGAGGCTGCAGATCCTGTGCATACTGTAAGCTCTGGCGAAACGGTGGAATCGATTGCCAAGACATATGATATATCGGCAGAGCAATTGATGAAGACGAATGGTTTACCGGATGATAAGTTATTTGCGGGCCAAAAGTTGACGATCATTCAAACGGCGTATACCCCTTCCATCTATCAATGGTCGGAGAGAGGGAAAAAAATTGCGAAATATGCGAGATCTTTCATAGGGTTTAAAAAGACAGCCGGAGAGGAGACGCCTGAAAAAGGGTTCGATTCGAGCGGAATGATCCATTGGGTGCTGTCCCGGCAAAATGTGCCGGTCGACCGTTTGACAGTAGATGGTTTTTATAAGCAAGGGATGGATACAGTCACTCCGAAAACTGGGGATATAATATTCTTTCTGGAAAAAGACAGCTTAAAAGTCGTGACTGCGGGTATTTATATCGGCGAAAACCAATTTGTCAATTCTGGATATGGTGCAGAAACGGTTCAGGTGAGATCCACCACAGAAGATTACTTTGCAAAATACCAAGTGGCGTACAAAACATACACGCCTAAAGGAGAGCATATCGTCCAAATGGGAGAAACGCTTAATAGTATATCGGAGCATTACAGCATTTCCATGAGTGCAATCAAAAGCCGCAACGCTTTAAATACCGATGAGTTGATGCAGGGGCAGTACCTTCAACTATACAGCAACCCGCTATTTCCGTTTTATGTAAACCAGGAGGCTGCATATGATAAAGCATATGATGTCATCAAGTATGCATACACGTTACGCGGATTCACCTATGTTTTCGGGGGAGAAGATCCAATGACCGGAATGGATTGCAGCGGCTTCATTTATTGGGTCATGAAGGAGCAGGGCCTTTCTGTAAAACGAGATTCCGCAGAGGATTACTTCTCATTGGTGCCCAAAATCGATAATCCGAAGGCCGGGGATTTAGTATTTTTTAGGGACACGGGAACAAGGGTGGGTGTGACCCATGTAGGAATTTATCTGGGTGATGGCCGTTTTCTCAATTCAACGGAAAACACCGGCGTTCATATCTCCAACCTTTCGTCAGGTTATTTTGCCGAGAAATTCGAAAGCTTCGGTCAAGCCGAAAGCCTCATCGACTAAGAAGGTCATTCAACCTGTTTATATTCAAGAGTGGCTTTTTCAATGGCAGTAACGAACCGTTTTAGAAGATTACAGTGATTGACTCTGTTCTTACTGGTAAAGTCATCACCTTTGAAAAAGCTTTTTCTCAGCTTTGTGGAAAGTTCCAATTGTACGCCTGCGCCCGTTTTGGATGTGTTGGTGATGTTGTTTCCATTCATGCCTGAAAGGTGCTGCGGTGCATGATCAGTTTGAAATCCAGCTTTGTTGAGGCATTGCTGAATAAGGTTCTTATATGGTTCGTTCCTTCCGCCAATGTAAACCAGCCCATTATGTACGTCGTAGTGGCCATGGATCGAAAGGGTGGTCTGAGCGTTCGCTGCCATTGAAACGCCGCTCGGTTCATTGAATAAGCGGGATGGTATATGGAGGACCTGGTTGCCCCTTGGCTTTAGGCCTTCGAATAGGTAGGTGCTTGCACCAAGTCTCTCTCCAAGTACGGCTGCAACTTCACTCGTACCTGGTTCGATATTCCCGCCATGGATGGCTAKAACTGCAATATCAGGATTCCTGTGATGAACGATGATGCGGTAATCAAGGTATTCTAGTTCATTTTCCTGCAATTCAAAAAAATCGCTATAGCTATTTTCAATCATGGTAATCCTCCGTATCTGTAGTGTATCTAATCTTCCATACCCATTGACTGCAAAAATAAAGGCTCTTTTCGTAAAGATTGTTGTTTTTAAAACGAAACTATCTAAGGTTGATTGGAGCGGAAGTGCGAGACTCCTGCGGGAGCGGCGGGACAGGTGAGACCCCACAGGCGTTTACGCCGAGGAGGCTCACCGCCCGCACCAAGGAAAGCGAGCATCTGGAGGGGAAATCAACCACACCTCACTACTTGGTAAATAGCAACAAAGTATGTGAAAACAGCCAAAATAAAAAAAGCGGGGATGCCCCAGCTTTTTCATTTTTCGACTGTCGTATATAGTTCTATTTTCTTTTGCTCGTCGGGTGTTAATGTTTCTGTCCGTTTAAACGTATTCATTGTCACAAGCAGGGCTGCTACAAGAAGGACAGGTATTACCCAGCTTGTTATTTTTTTTACGATATTCATATTCAAAATCCCCTTATACAACGCTAAAATTTATATGATATTTAGAAAAGGAGGGGCTGGATTGCCTGTTTATTGCTGAGCTTTCCAGCTTCCGTTTCTTCTTTTATCTCCAGCTCCGGATATTTGTCCATTTTTCTCGTTTTTAACGAGTCCTTGAACCCCGCCATAATACATGGGGGAAATCTTCTGAATGACTTCGTATCCGGAATCTTCCAAGTCGGATACAGTTTCATCCGAAAGCCTGGATTCTGTATAAATCTTCTTTCCATCAAAGACGAACCGATTACGATCGACGATATCCTGCAATGAGCCTTCATTTTCTGTATAAGAATAAAGAACCTGCATCAATACTTGCGGAATCCTATCACCGCCTGGTGAGCCGATCCCGATCGATTCCCGCCCAGGTTTCTTGAGAATGGTCGGAGCGGTGAAAGTTCTTGACCGTTTATATGCCTTTTGTGAGTTCAAGCCGGACCTGAAATTTTTCAGTTGATCGTTAAGGAAAAATCCATTTGTATAATCCCCAGATCCGAAAAAGTTACTGAGCGTATTCGTTGTGGAAACGACAGTGCCGTTTTTGTCCATTACCACAAAGTGTGTCGTACTTTCATGTTCTTCGGAACCATTCGATTCTTTATCTTCCCATTTTTCACTTTTGATCTTATTTTTAAGACTATCCAAGTGAATGGGGGAGAGCAATTTTTCCGCCTTGGAGTGACTTATTCCATCTCCAACATTGACGGCCCGATCTTGATAAGCAGTATCCGTAATGCCCCCCAAGACTTTCATATAAGCTGATTTGCTTGAAGAATCACCTAGGTTCATTTCCTCGGCTAGCTTTAACATTTCAAGAACCGTAATCCCTGAAAAGGGCGGAGGGGCGGTAAAAACATCATAACCGGCAAATGTTCCTTGGACCGGTTTCCGTTCTTTCACCTCATAGCGCTTTAAATCCATCAAGTCGATATCTGATTCCCTTTTAATATCCCGCGCAATTTCGCCTTTATAAAAACCATCAGGACCTTCCTGCTGGATCTCCTTCAGTGTTTCAGCAAGTCTTTCCTGGACGAGGGTTTTGYCTGGTTCAATGGCATCACCATCAGGATAAAAAAGGGAAGTCGCATCGGAAGATATCCTTGGCTGAGCCGCTTCTAAGCGAGATGATAACGATTCGTTGACTTCAAATCCTTCTTCAGCCAAATCTATAGCCGGCTGAAGAAGGTCTGCCATTGGTACGCTCCCATACTTATCACTGATGACCTGCATGCCGGCCACTAAGCCAGGAATCCCTGTATCGTGTCTTGAACTTGGGTCTTCTGGAGAGGATTCACGATAATCGATAAATTCGGGTTCGCCGGATTCCGGGGCAATCAGCATACCGCCRCCGCCGCCCACACCAGATCCATAAGGTTCGACTACACCTAATACATACGATACCGCAATGGCGGCATCAGCCGCATTTCCGCCGTTTTCCAATATATCCATCCCGACATCTATTGCGATTGGATTTGAAGAACTGACCCCATATGATTGTTCCGTTTTATTCTTTATCGGATCATTCGTGTCAGAAATAGGGGGTGTCTTCGAACATCCAGCAATATATATGAGCAAGCTTAGGGATATGAGCACTTTTCCCGTCATACGGTTAATCATCGGTTGTTCCCCCTTTTCGTTGAGATTCTAAGTTGTGTGTCTTCATTCTTCAAATAGTAATGATAAAGCGTTCCTTACTGAATGGGTTGTATTCCCGGTTGTTTAGCTTGTACGGGCTTTTTCTCTTGTGCTGCTTTTTTCTCCAGTGCAGCTTTCTTTTCCATTGCTGCCTTTTCCTCTTGTTCACGCTGTGCCTTATGATCGATTACCTTCTTGTGATCCAAGGTAATCTCGATGCGATCCTCTTTTTTAGACCACTGGACTTTTTCACTCGTTTCCTTCGTCAACTGTCGGTAAACACGTGATTTGTCAATGGAAGAGGTAGCTGGCCTTGGTGTTGCTTCTTCAATTTGCAGCGGTACGACATCGATTGTAGCTTTTCCGTCATTCGCTAAATGGTATTGAACCATGGCTGAATCCTTTGTGCGTGTCCAGCCTTGATCGAATATGAAATTTCCTAGACTATAGAAAATGATTCCATCTTTATAAACATCGAACGATTGAAGCACGTGGGGGTGATGACCGATGATGATGTCAGCGCCCGCATCGATGATAGCTTTAGCCAAGTCTTTTTGTCGATCGGTTGTTGATGTTGAATACTCTTGTCCCCAGTGCATATTCACCACAACCAAGTCTGCGTTGCCTTGCTTGGCATCCCTTGCTTTGCCGATCATTTCAAATAATAAATCAGGATTTGAGTTCAATAGTCCGGCTTTATCACTTTTTGATACGGCATCCTTACCGTAAACATCGGTGAAGCCAAGTGTTGCGACACGAACGCCATTAACATCCGCATAGTCGATGCTGTTTTTTGCTTCCGCAGTGTTCGATCCAACACCGACATAGTGCATATCCGCACTTTTGAATTCATCAATCGTGTCAAGGAGTCCTTGTTCTTCATAGTCCATCATATGGTTATTTGCCAATGACACCACAGAGAAGCCAGCATCTTTAACGGCTTCCACACCGCTAGTATTGGAGTTTAACCGGATGGGCGTATCGGCTCCCTTGTAGTTAGATACTTCTTCTTTTAAAGCGGTATGTTCATAATTCCCACTGACATAATCCGAATTGGCAAAATAGGGCTTCATATACCGGAAGAGGTATTCATACCCGTGCTTTTCCGTCACTTCTTCAACATAACGTCCCATCATCACATCACCGACCATTGTCATCGTCAATGGTTGATCGGATTTTGTTGCGACTGTTTTCACTTCCTCAGCCCGTCCCATCCAAGTGGTAATGACTAAAGCGATTAGTAATATAGGTAGTATGATTCCAGTGTATTTAAGATTCTTTTTCTTCGTGCGTTTAATAAAGATAAGTGTTTTTTCTTTTGCATTTAAAGTCCGTTTCATTTTTTGCACCTCAGAATAGGTAGTACACGTTCATTAAACCGAATGTTATGCCGGATAATAAAAGCGTGCTGCCAAGTGTCAATGGCATTCCTTGTCTTTGTATGGTATTTGCTATCAATCCAGGTACGATTATACCGATTCCCCGAAACTCGAATATTTCAAAGGGCATGACGGGGTAGACTAAGTCCAATAGGAGTTTCAAGCAAATCCCGGTCACCATCATGGCGGCGAATTTTCTTCTTCCATATAAAATCACCCATCTTGAAAGGCCGTGGGTGACGATTAAATAAGTTACGACACTAATGATCAAAATGGTCAGCATGATTTCCCATTGATCAAATACTAATGCCAAATAACCTGGCACGATAAGTCCTGCGGGTACGACACCCGTCTTTTCTGAAAATATAAGGCTAAGCGTTACTCCCAGTACTAGGGCTACATATAAATCCGATCCAAACATTAAGGTTCCTCCTACTTAACTTGCTTTTTGCTTTGTTTTAGATTTCATGAATGCTTCAATTAATGGTTCCGCTGCACCGTGAATATTCCCGACACCGTAGACGATGCGATTTTTCATCAATGGGCGGAGACGGGCCACGATTTCTTCAGTTGACCAGTTTTCTAAATCCCAATATTCTTTAGTATCCAATTTACCTTGCTCGAATACCTTCGTGATTGGTGATGTAGTTTCACCAATGGCAATGACTATTTCGGATTTTATGTACGGCAATACATCTCTAGCAAACTGCTCGGTACGGTCCACACGGTCTGCACGGCAGTTCATGATGACGATAGGAGGTTCTGTGCTGTATCCGAACGTATTGACACGTTCCCATATGTTCAGCGTCGATGCCGCGTCGTTTGCAGCAAAGCCATTGACAAAGAAAGTTGGCTGGATGCGATCTCCGAATTTGGTGATCCGCATGGCCCCTGGATCTGGATGTGCATTCAGCATGCCGCGGAAAGCCGTTTTTTCATCAATTCCCAAAGCTTCCGCAACGGCCAAGGCCAGTGATGCGTTATCCGGAAATACCATATAGTCGAATTCGCGTAAGAAATCTTCGGAAATTCTTGAATTATCTGCAACGATCACTTTTGTGTTGCGTTCTTTGGCGATTTGTTTGAAAAAGTCCAAATATTCACTTTCAATGGTTATTAAGTGACCATTATGGGGAATGGTAGCAGTGAAGGCTTCAGCAACCTCATCCATAGTCGGTCCCATGACATCCATATGGTCTTCCAATACATTCACGATGACCCCGATGTTTGCCTGGATCATTTTGTTTTGGAAGATTAGTTGATAGTCAGGCTGTACGGCCATGCACTCACAAACTAGTGCCTCCGTGCCTAAGTCGGCAACTTCTTTAACTACACGCCGTTGTTCTCCTATGTTGGGTCCTTCCGGGCGGCGTACAATCGGTTTTTCCTTGTCGGTAAACCAATAGATCATTCTTGCTGATGTTCCGGTTGTTTTACCTACTGTTTTGTATTTTGCTTCCTGGATCACACCTGTAATTAGACGCGTTACAGTCGATTTCCCTCGAATCCCATTCACATTCACACGTACCGGGATGGAGTCGAGACGCTTCTGATGGCGTTTTTGTTCAAAAATGCCATAGCCAAGCAAAAAGATCGCACAAATAAATATTGGTGCCATTTTTTTTTAACCTCTCTTTTTTTCAAATATTTGAATTACTGAATACACACTACATGATTTTAAACTTAATAGGCAAGAGCCAATTATTCTATCGTAATATAGTTATCAACAGATTTTTCAAATATATGTATATTAGTATGTAATAGTATCTAATGGGATGAATTATTTTATGAGTACAAAGATATGGCTGGAAATCGAGGGAATCGAGGTTTCATTTACACTAAATTATGGAAAGTTTAATAAAGCCCCATTTCAGTCAGAATCAACATGGTTTTATGAGCATTTGAACCTAATTCATAATGGCTATATTTGAATAATATTTTTTTAAAAAAGTGAGGTTTATTACAGTTTGTTAATTGTTTATACCCATTGTTTGACATAAACGTTATAATTTTTATGCATTTGTCATTCAATGTGAAATTTTGCATCTAACGACTCAATTAGTTGAACTCTTTTGAATATGGACAAAGATGAGTAAAAGAACACATCTCTTTTTTTTAGTATTTTCCTCGGGAATACCCATGGGTCTATAATTGACCTTTTACCTAAAAAATGAAATGAACTAAAGTTAACCCATTTCTTTTAAAAAATACCTAGTTTCTTCTATAGATATAGTGTTTATATAAGAATGAAAAATAAAAAAAGCCCAGAAGCATATCTGGGCTTTCGGCTTATATATTGTAAATGAATGGAATGGTCACGGATCTCCGTTAATCATGGATAGATTTACCTTTTGTGGGTCTTGAGTTACAGCATGGGTAGCTGATAATGGAAGGAATCCAGGTTAACTTGATTTCTTTCTCTCAGAAATCTCAAGGGTGGAGTCCTTTTTACCGCCATCAATCACATAAAATCTAGGAGCTAATCTCCTTTTTTTACGTTGATTGTCAGGATTCATCTTCATATAATTTTCGTATTCTTTGCGAAAGAATTCTTCGGTTTCCCGTTGCAATGCTTTTCTTTCGTTAAAATCTGCGATGAATTTGAAAAAACGTTTCATATGAATTCCTCCTTATGGGGTTAAAAGGTCTTAGTTTAATAGTAACATATCGTTGGTGAAGTTTAACCTTTTTTTGCAACTTTGGAGTGGAAATTATGTTTTTGTGTGAATAAAGTTGTGAATGGTTTGATTCGAGAAAAAGCATGTAATGGATCCTTGCTGAGTAAGTGACCGTGCATGGTATTGAAAGGGAATGTCGGGATTTGCAGAAAGCGGGTATTGGAAGCAATGATTATTTGAGTTAAAATATTCCTTATATTCATTATACACTAAATATTCTGAAAACAAAGGAAAATATTCACTTCCAGCCGCTTTTGATAGATTTGCTTTTTTATGGTTCATTATTGTGTATAGTTATATATTCCCCGAATTTATGAAAATGAAACTTCCCTTATGTGGGAGGGAAAAAAGCAATTTCCCGCATACGGGCTTTAACGCTTTTCAAATTATTGGACCCCTTATCGATATTTTATTCACTCTTTTTTATCGGATTTTTAATGTGATTTTTAATCGGGTCTAATGTTCACTTTATATAAACATCTTGATTTCTTATCATTTTCAAGTTACTATTGACTTGGAAAAATATAATATTCCGCGTTAAGGCGGAAGAGGTTCTAGCTACCCTCTCAAAAAAACTAAGGAGAAACAGTGCTCTATTCTTAGGGTGCTGTTTTTTTCCGTAAAAAGGAGTTTTATAGAAATGAAGAAGAAAGAAAAGGCAGTGGTTGTGTTTAGCGGAGGACAGGACAGTACGACGTGCTTGTTTTGGGCATTGGAGAGATTTGAGGAAGTGGAAGCGGTGACGTTCGATTATAATCAGCGGCATAGCTTGGAAATCGAATGCGCTCAAAACATTGCCAAGGAATTGGGCGTGAACCATCATATCCTTGACATGTCGCTGCTGAACCAACTGGCACCGAATGCATTGACAAGAAGTGATATCGCAGTGGCGGACGGAGAAGAAGGGGAGCTGCCGTCGACGTTCGTGCCAGGGAGGAATTTGCTGTTCCTTTCGTTTGCCGGAGTGCTGGCGAGTCAGATTGGCGCTAAACATATTGTCACAGGAGTCTGTGAAACGGATTTCAGCGGATATCCTGACTGCCGCGATGTATTCATTAAATCGTTGAATGTGACCTTGAACTTATCGATGGACCAGTCATTCGTGATTGATACGCCGCTAATGTGGCTTAATAAAGAGGAAACATGGGAGCTTGCTGACCAGCTTGGCGCGTTCGACTTTGTCCGCGAAAAGACCCTGACTTGCTATAACGGAATCATCTCCGATGGCTGTGGAGATTGTCCGGCATGCAATCTGCGGAAAAAAGGGCTGGATGACTATGTAAGCAGACGGAAGGTGCTTTCATGATGTACGGTTTTAAGATAGTGGATAAACTCCAAAAAATAGATGAAGATATTCAGCGCAGCCAATTGAAGTATACAAACAAGAGGGTTCTCGTAAGTAAGGAATTCACCTTTGAYGCGGCGCACCACCTGCATGACTATGAAGGGAAATGCAAGAACCTTCATGGCCACACGTATAAAGTCATTTTCGGATTGAGCGGGTATACGGATTCACGCGGGTTGATGATAGATTTTGGTGACATCAAGGATATATGGAAAAATGAAATCGAAATCCACCTGGATCATCGTTATTTGAATGAAACCCTGCCGCTCATGAATACAACAGCTGAAAATATGGTTGTCTGGATTTATGAAAAAATGGCCGAAGCCCTTTCATTAAAAGAATATGAGGGTGCAAGAGTCGAATTTGTTCGACTGTACGAAACGCCGACAAGCTATGCCGAAGCCAGACGGGAGTGGATGGAAAGTGAGTAAACTCCCGGTAATGGAAATCTTCGGGCCGACCATCCAAGGAGAGGGAATGGTCATTGGTCAAAAAACCATGTTCGTTCGGACGGCTGGCTGCGATTATTCATGTTCCTGGTGTGATTCCGCTTTTACTTGGGATGGCACAGGGAAGGAAGATACCGTTCAGATGACTGCCGATGAAATATGGGATGAGCTGAAGCGAATTGGGGGTTCCGGTTTTTCCTTCGTGACGATATCTGGGGGGAACCCGGCCCTGCTGAAAAACCTAAACGGCTTGATAGCGATCTTACATGAAAATAAAATGAAAATAGGGGTCGAAACACAAGGGAGCCGATGGCAGGATTGGTTTCTCGATATTGATGAACTGACTATCTCACCTAAGCCGCCGAGCTCTGGAATGGACACGGACTTTACCGTGCTTGACCAAATCATCTCGAATCTTGCCAATCGAAACCCAGAAAACCATGTTTCATTGAAGATCGTCGTCTTTAACGAGGAAGATTATCAATATGCCAAACATGTACATGGGCGTTACCCGGATATTCCCTTTTATCTGCAGGTCGGCAATGACGACAGCAGGACGGCGGATGATCGTCAATTGATCAGCGGCCTATTGAAGAAGTACGAAGAGTTAATTGATAAAGTGATAGCGGATGATGAATTGAATGATGTGAAAGTCCTGCCCCAGCTGCATACCTATATATGGGGTAACAAGCGGGGGGTGTAAAGTAAAGGCAGTGTGATGTTTAATCACACTGCCTTTTAAGCTTATTACAACCTTTGCATGTGTGTAGCTTTGAAGGATGATGTGTATTTAAGGCCATATCCAAATAAGCGATCCATTCCAATATGTGCGGTCCAAATTAAACCAATCATCACCCATGCATCCGACTTTAGGAATATGGCTAACAAAATCATGAGGATGGACACGATATAAGTATGGAATGCGTTATAAACCTTTGCTCCAATCCGGTCATTGATCAGATAGGCCAGCATGGAAACATCAGGGGACAAAATTAACAAAAGGAAAATCCACCAGCTGAATTCATATAACGAATAGATGTAAATCACCGCTAAAAGGACCATAAGTCCTTCAATATGAAGGAATTTCTTCACCATTTCATAACCTCCAAAGTTTAATTGACCATTGGTCAATAATTTCCGAAAAAATTATATGATGTTCTTGGTGATATTTTTTACATGAAAATAGGCTAAACCTTTTACATCTTGATAAGATAGTTCAGAATTAATGTAAAAAGTTATGAATCCGTGAAGAGAAAGAAAAATCGACCAAATGGATGCAGGATTCAGTTTGTTGTCCGTTAGATCCGTCAAGGACTCGATTAGCTTTTCGTATGTTTTATTAGAATCGAATTGGAGTAACTGCTGAATTTCTTTTTCCTTCGATAAAAACATGATGGAATAATGATTCTGTTGGGTTAAACCGAACTCCAAGAAGCACAATAAAATCTTTTCCATTTTTACGGAAGGGTCATTTTCCGACAGGATGATATCATCGATTGAAGAATTTAAAACGGAAAAATCCGTTTTCACCAAACTATAAAATATTTCCGCCTTGTTTTTAAAATGATAATAAATGGCTCCATGGCTGCAATCCAATGATTTAGCCAATTGCCTCATCGAGACATTCGAATACCCTAACGCTGCAAAAAGGTTTCTAGCTTCATTCAACACCATGTCCCTGGATAATTCTTGACCTGCCGATTTCCTTGGCGACATCTTATCACCTCCTTATTAATTGACCACTGGTTAATTAGGATGATAGCTCACGGATTTTTAAATGTCAATTATTAGTTTGAACTATATAGTACTGTTTTTAAGTGGGATTATGCCATTTGTTTCACCAGTGTTGCAAAGGATAAACCCCCAGATTATTGAGGGTTTATGCAATTTATTAAAAAACTAATGATGCTCTCAAAGTAGTGACGCCATTTTCTAAATAACCCTTTAAACAGGTTAATGTATATACCCAACCTTCTTTTTGTCCGATCATTTTGTTTATTATTTCAGGGTCGTCTTCACTCAATCCTGATTCGTTCACTTCAATGATCGTACTCGTTTTATCCAACTCTTTTAGTGTAATGGCAACAATCGTTTCTTGATCATTTCCGCCCCATGCAAACACGATTTTCCTATTTTCCTCTACTTCCAATACATGAATGACCACTTCAGCATCGTATTCGTTGTATCTCAATGTAGGCGTCCGGCCTTTTTCCCATCTTTCCGAACTCGATGAGAACCAGAAATTCCCGATTTTTTCAGGATTCACTATGGCTTCAAACACTTCATTCGTTGGCTTGACGATCTTGAATTTCGTGATGATTTGAGTATCCATAACTAACTCAACTCTCTTTCGATTTGTTTTTATTGTTTTCCATTATCCCAGTCTACTGATATGGGCGGCAGGGTCCGTCCAGTTTCAAGCAAGCTCTTCAGGTTACTTAAAAGGGCTGGCCATCCATTATTCAAGCCTTCAAAGGAATTGTCATCATAGACGAAATCTGTCTCCAATAGCTCCTCATGCCTAAGAGTTAACTTCACAGTCGAATCGTCCATTTTCTGTAATTCAAAAGTGACCCGTGTAGGCTGCTGGCGAGGGGTTTCGTCTCCTGCCATGATCCATGTAAACGAGAGCAGGTGCAACGGCTCGCATTTAAGTACATGCCCATGATCAGTAATCCGCCCATCATCCAGCAAATATTGAACTGCCGACCCTTCTTGCCAGTCAGACTGTACTTGTAATCCGAAGTGGTATTTCTCCGTGACTTCACCACTCGTCAAGGCTTCCCAAAGCTTCTCTGGTGTGGTTGCGATATAAATAGGATAGACAAACGTAGTTTTTTTCATCATTCTTTTTCTCCTCGCCAAATAAAGTACATGACTCTATCTTTGATTTTCGGCTTTTGTATACAGCCGGTCAAGCAGTTTTATGCGACAGAAATCGGCAAAAGGGGAAACAGGGACATTGAAATAAATGGCTAAATCAATCGGTAACCGCGAAAACATACTAAAATCGACGGTATGGAAACTTCTTGATTTCCAACCGCTTTCAAGCTACGATGAATAAGGAAAATGATAATCCGCCCGGGCGGAAGAGGTTCTAGCTACCCTCTCAAAAAAACTAAGGAGAACAGGGCTCTTTCTTAGGGTGCTGTTTTTTCTGTATAAGGAGAATCAAGAAATGTTAAGAATTTTATTGTATTTAGTATCCATCATCACGGCGAATGTGGTTACAGCAGCTTTTGCGCCATTACATTTTGGCATGTTCATCATCCCGATGGGGACATTGCTCATCGGGGGAACCTTCATCTTCCGAGATCTGGTCCAGAATAAATTCGGCCGCGTAAAGACCTATATATGCATCGTCACTGCACTTATTTTATCTGCATGTGTATCATTTTTATTAGGAGATACGTTACTGATTGTGTTTGCTTCCGCTTTATCCTTCGTGGTCGCAGAAACAGCGGATACGGAAATTTATACCCGTTTAAAGCTCCCGATGAGTTGGAGGGTATTTTACAGCGGGATCGTTGGAGGATTTTTCGATTCGGTGATATTTGTCGTGATTGGCCTAAGTCCTCTGGGTGCCAATATATTGCCATGGGAAGCGGTACCCGCTGCGGTCATCGGCCAAATCATCGTTAAAACGATCATTCAGTCCATTGGTGCCATATTGTTGGGACGAATCAACGTAGAACTGGAGAAACGTGTAGTCTCCAGTTAAATGTTAGGAGGGATGCACTTGATGGATGGAACCAAAAAAGAAGAAGAAAAATGCTATTGCCTCGAGGCCTTTCGTGAAAAATATGGCCCGCATGTACAAGGGGAATGCATGAAGCTCTCCTGCGCCAATTATCGCAAGCATAAAGGAATAGACAAAAAAAGGACCTGATTAGGTCCTTTTTTGCGTGATTGAAGTGACTCACGAGTAAACAGTGCGAATTCACGAGTAAACAGTCCAAACTCACGAGTAAAAGTGCAAAATTCACGAGTAAACAGTCCAAATTCACGAGTAAAAGTGCGAACTAAGTGTGCAGTACGAATTCACGAGTAAAAGAGCAAAACTCACGAGTAAAAGTGCGAAACTCACGAGTAAACAGTCCAAATTCACGAGTAAAAGTGCGAAACCCACGAGTAAACAGTCCGAATTCACGAGTAAACAGCGCGAACTAAGTGTGCAGTGCGAAATTCCCGAGTAAGCGTGCGAAAACTAAGTGTGCAGTGCGAATTCACGAGTAAACAGTCCAAATTCACGAGTAAAACAGCAAAAAAAGCTTCCTGGGCCGTTCCATTAAGTGCAGGAAGCTTTTTATTTGGTTTAGAATTGCTGTGAGCTTTTTCGAACTAATTTTTCCAGGAAGAAAAAGCATTCGCGTTTCCGCTCAAGTTCGGTTTGTCCATTTTCGGTGACATGATAATATTTCCTGCGGCATGATTCGGACTCTTTCCAATGTCCTTTTATGAATTCTTTTTTTTCTAATCGTTTAAGGGCAGGGTAGAGGGTGCCTTCACTTATTTCATAGTTGCCCTTGCTCATTTGCTTCAGGATTTTCGTTATTTCATAGCCGTAAAGCTTTTTTTGCGATAGAAGTGAAAGCAAAAGGAGGTCAATGCTTCCCTTCATTAATTCTTTATCCATATAAAATCTCCTCCTTTTCATTTTTAAAGTGTAATACGTTGTACATCGTATCACAAGGTGCATTTTACTTTTCTTAAAAAAAATAGTTAAATGACGATTGCTAAATAAATTTAATCATAGTAAAATGTGCTTCGGAACGGATGAGTTGTGAAGAGTGTGGTAAGGATACTATATATATGATTTAATTGTCTTAATGAAAATACGGAATAGGATAGAAGAATCACTACTCAAGGGGTATTAATTGATTTTTTTTCGAAAATCATTTAGATTCTATTTATCAACAAGAGCAAAGAAAGAAGGTCCTAGATAGATGAAAGTGAAAGCACCTGAGTCATTCACATATATAGGTGGAAAGAGAGCAGTTCTTCTGCTTCACGGGTTTACCGGAAGTACAGGAGATATGAAAAAATTAGGGAAGTACTTAAATGATCTCGACTATACTTGCCACGGACCTCTTTATAGTGGGCACGGAGTATCAGCCGAGGAACTTGCTAAAACTGGTCCAAAGGAATGGTGGGGAGATGTAGTTAATGGCTATAATTTCCTAAAAGAAGAAGGCTATGAGGAAATTGCAGTTGTAGGAATTTCTTTAGGGGGAGTGTTCTCATTAAAAGTGGGAATTGAATTGCCTGTAAAAGGGGTAGTTTCAATGTGCGCTCCGACGCAAGGAAAAAGTATCGATCGACAAAAGAACCGCTTGCTCAATTATGCACAGGCGTATAAGAAGTTTGAGGGCAAAGATGCAGACCAAATTGCTGCAGAAGTGAAGCTGCTTGAAGAAGGGCCAATGCCTCAACTAAAAGATGTGTTGAACATTATAAATGAGACAGGTGAAAATTTAGATTTAATCACATCTCCAACTCTTGTTCTGCAAGGGCGTTTGGATGATCCCGACTATACGGAGAGTGCTACAGCGATTTTCAATGAAGTCGATACACAGCATAAACACTTGATTTGGTATGAAAAGTCTGGCCATATTATCACATTGGGCAAGGAACGTGAACAGGTGTATGAAGATGTGTATAAGTTCTTGAATACACTGAATTGGTCGGAGTAATAAGCGATATATTTGATCCCCTTTAAGTTGAACGTGTAAAAAGCTTACAGTCGTAAGTAGGCTTTACACTATACTTGAGGGGATTTTATTTTGGCTGCAAATCTATTTGTAGAAAAAGACCTTTAAGGTATCGTTATTATCAAGAGTTGCCAATAAAATATCGTTCACGTCGGCATTATATGTTATTTTGATTCTGTTTTTCAGCCATGCTTCTTCTTTACCGCCCCGGTTCAATTCATTAGAATCAATCTTTCCCTCTTTAATAATCGTTTTAGGAAAAGTGAAGGCGTTTGTTTCCAGGTGCATATCTGCTGGGGTTACTGCTTCATATTGGGGATCTAAAAACAATGAAATGGTACCGTCCGGTTCCCATAGCGCGAGGGATACTTTTTGAATATCTTCGACTTTTTCCTTTCTTAATTCCGATAATAAAACATCGATGGAGATTCTGGCCCTTGCTAAGCTTTTGTAAATGATTTGTCCATTTTCGATAAGCGGAAAGGGGTCTGAGTCAAAAAACCTTCGGAGTTTTCCCCACTTAAGGCCTGCAAACACACTAATTATATATAAAATGACAAATACACTGGTTGTTATCATTGAGCCCTTCAAACCTAACTGTTCATCAGATAAAGGGTGGGCAAGAATGTTTCCAATAATTAAAGCCATTATGAAATCAAGTAATCTTAATTGCGAAATGGACCGTTGCCCCATCAATTTAACCGAAAGAAGCAAGAAGAAGAAGGAAATGATGGCTCTTAAAATCCACTGGATTGCAGTAAGAGTTTCCTGGCTACTAAAAAAATCCACAAAAATTCACGTCCTTATTTCCAATAAAGGAGAAGTAATGGGCCTCTTTAGAGTGGGCCGTTTATAGTTTTAGTCGGCTCCTTCATAAGTATTACCCACATTGGCCCTTCGGAGACTTTATAGACTGTTTTCAAAAAATTTATATTAATATAACAACTTTAAAACGTATTGTAATTAAAAATAAACTGATTTAAAATGATATCTTTCCTGAGAAATTTATTTAAAAAATATCCTTGTATAATATCAGTGACAATGGTCTGATAGTTTCTACCTGGCAGCCGTAATGCCGGACTACAAGGAAGTATGAAAATAGAAGAGATGAACAGGTTAATGTTGGTTCGCTTGAAAAAAGCTTGATCCTAAAAAACATGCTTCGATGAAAGCTCTTACTTTTTCACACTTTCTTGCTGCGGCTGAAGGTGTAAAAAGGTGAGGGCTTTTTATATAAAAAAAACGAATGGGAAATGATATAGCTAAAGGGGATGAAAGCATGTATTTCTTATTGAATATACTAGGTGTTTTAGTTGTAATGGGCATCGTTTACCTTTGTTCACCTAATAAAAGGAAAGTTAAGTGGAAAGCCATTCTTACCTTGCTGGTTCTTGAATTGCTTATCACTTGGTTCATGTTATCGACAAAAATAGGGGCGTGGGTCATCAATCTGATCGCTTCATTCTTCACCTGGTTGATTGAATGTGCGAATGAAGGGATTTCTTTTGTCTTTCCTTCGCTTATGGCAAATGAACAAGTGGATTTCTTTTTCAGCGCATTGATGCCGATTATCTTCATTATCACGTTTTTTGATGTTTTATCGTATTTCGGTATACTTACGTGGATCATTGATAAAGTGGGATGGCTCATTTCAAAAGTATCCGGTTTGCCGAAACTTGAGAGTTTCTTTTCGATTCAAATGATGTTCCTCGGAAATACCGAGGCACTTGCCGTAATCCGCCTTCAACTTAGTGCGATTAAGGATCAGCGTCTTTTGACATTTGGAATCATGAGCATGAGCAGCATCAGCGGTTCAATCATTGGAGCCTACTTGTCCATGGTACCGGCAACCTATGTTTTTGTAGCGATACCTTTGAACTGCTTAAATGCCTTGCTGATAGCTAATATGCTGAATCCCGTCGATGTCAGTAAAGAAGAAGACGTCGTTTATGTACCTTCTAAAGAGGAACGTAAAGATTTCTTTTCCACCATTTCCAACAGTATGTTGGTTGGGGCCAAAATGGTCTTCGTCATCATGGCAATGGTTATTGGCTATGTGGCGTTGACGGCTAGCGTAAACGGCATTTTCGGTTTCTTCGTGGATGGATTGACCATTCAAAAGATTTTCTCTGTCATTTTTAGTCCATTTGCATTCCTGCTAGGATTAACTGGACATGATGCCATGTATGTCGCTCAATTGATGGGAATCAAGCTCGCCACGAATGAGTTCGTTGCCTTGCTCGATTTAAAGGATAAAGTCAGTACACTGCCTCCGCATACAGTAGCCGTGGCTGTCACTTATTTGACGTCTTTTGCCAACTTCAGTACAGTGGGCATGATCTACGGAACATTCAATTCCATCCTCAATGATGAGAAATCGAACATTATCGGAAGGAATGTTTGGAAGCTGTTGGTTAGCGGGATGGCTGTTTCCCTGTTAAGTGCCATGGTCGTTGGATTATTCGTTTGGTGATTTAAAACGGGCATCTGAAAAAAGCTGTGCAGGATTTTTCCATGCACAGCTTTTTCTTATTTCGTCAAATAGTTCTCTGTATAATATGGTTTATTTTCCTCATCGAAGGCAACACCGACACCGAGGGATTCAAAATCTTTCTGTAATTTGTTTTCCCTGTGTCCAATGGAATTCATTAGGCCTTCATGGGCAAAGATACTGCTATTCTGACCGGCAGCCAGGTTTTCCCCCGCCATTCGGAAATTGATTTTGTCATCTTCCATCCTGTCAAAAGGGGATTCCCCTTCAAGGTTTGTATGGTTGAAGTATTGATTCACGGCCATATCTGCACTATGATCCTGGGCAGTGACCTTCACTCGTTTGTCCCATGTTAGCACGGAGAGATCATGATTGACCCGTGATGCATTGGTCAAATCGAATAATTGATATTCAAAGCCCTTCTTTAATTCGGGGCCGGCTTCTGCAAAATAGCCGCTCTTTTGCTTTTCGAGTTTTGCGTCGATGATTTGGATTGCCGTAACTGTATTTTTCTCATGTTTGTCATAAAAAATGGTCACATAGCTATTATCCATTTCGAACATATCGTATTCGCCGCTGTCACTTCGAATCTGGTAATAGACGTTTCCTTTAAGCAGTTTTGTTACTGGCTCCGCCATTTTCCCCGTCACGGTTTCTTTGGGTGTACCGCGTTTAATGCCTTCCTTTGAGGAAATCAAATCTTGGTTCGTATATAAACCAACAACTTTATTGTTGTTATCGTAGGCAACCATGAAGAAGTTTTGATAATTTTCGTGATAGGCAAACCAGTCCACGCCATATTCATTCCGCGTATTCCGCTTAGCTTTACCAGCCATTTTTTCTACATCATCCTTCGTGTCGCCAATTTCGATATTACGGACTGAAAAGGATGCATCAGCAGGTGATTCCAGTGCCGGTTTTTTCACTTTTTCCGTTTCCTGAGATTCTTTTTCAGAAGCGGTATCCAATGTTTCCGTCAGCGAGCCAATCAGGCTGCTGACTCCAGTACTCAGTTTTTCCAAGGCTGTCGTAACCTCGGGCCCGTTTATAAATGAACGAACATCTGATGCAAAGGCACTAACCCCCGCTTTGAATCCAGATTCCTGAATATCTTTACCATATCCATACCATAATCCAGAGAGTAGGAGTATGAGGACCACAATATTAAACAATTTACGCAAATCGTTCACTCCCGCTCTATCCAGGATATAGAATCCCGATTAATGAAAGACCGTCTGCAGCATACTTAAAACAGGTGGGACACCTAACAAAAATAGTGAACACATAATGAGTGTTTGCGAGACCATTTTTGGAAGCTTTTCCTTCCCTTTTCCCGAATACCAGCCACTGAACTGAAGTTTATTTCTATACCAGACGAATAATAAAAGCAGTATCGCAATCGAGCCTAGCCAGCCATACTGAGTCACTCCCAAGTTTATATAAATGCCGTTTACAATGGCCGAAATGATTGTTCCGGCTATCCCGAATATTAATATGATGCGTAACAATTCTAATAAGACTTTCATATGTCACTCCTTGGTTTCCCTATTATACTTCGTCGATTACAAAATAAAAAATTTAAATGTTTTGTTTTACATATTATACCAAAAATAAAGAGGGGAATAAAACAGGTAGCTCTTTCGAAGGTGAAGTTTTCATTATTAGTTAGGCTGTTTTCACATACTTTGTTGCTATTTACCAGGTAGTGAGTTGTGGTTGATTTCCCCTACAGATGCTCGCTTTCCTTGGTGCGGGCGGTGAGCCTCCTCGGCGTAAACGCCTGTGGGGTCTCACCTSTCCCGCTKCTCCCGCAGGAGTCTCGCACTTCCGCTCCAATCAACCTTAAATAGTTTCGTTTTATAAACAACAATCTTTACGAAAAGAGCCATTAGTTAAGTCTTTATAAACAAAAAAAGATTAGCCATTGCGCTAATCTTTTTCATTTGGGATTACTTTAATTGATCATTCAAGACACTTTCCTCGAGAACTGAAAACTTATCACCATACACCCTTGTTATGTGATTTTCCCCCCATGTACATAGTGCGGATAGGATACTTTCCAGGCTTTGTCCATACTCACTTAATTCATATTCCACTTTTGGAGGGACTTGGTTGTAAACGATCCGGTTGATGACTTCGTCCTTTTCCAACTCCCTCAACTGTTGGGTCAACATTTTTTGGGTGATGTTCGGCATAAGGCGCTTCAATTCACTAGTCCGCTTTTTCCCGTGGGTCAGATGGCAGAGGATCACGCATTTCCATTTTCCGCCCATTACTTCAAGTGTCGCTTCTACGGATATATTGTATTTCTTTTTTTGCATGATTTGCATACTCTCCTTATTTTATAGGTACTAAAAGGTGCCTATATCACTTTAAAGTACGTACTGTTATTTATTTGTATTATATCTCATAATAACATTTGCACACCGAATTCCACTGTACCATTTATAAAAAAAGTTGCTAAGGCAATTTCAATGATAGTACAAAATGACAAGAAGGAGAAGAGGATATGATTTCAAATAAAAATAGAAGTACATGGGCATTGCTGGCTTTGGCGATCAGTGCCTTTGCGATTGGAACAACTGAGTTCATCAGCGTGGGATTATTACCACTCATTTCTAAGGATTTACACATTACAGTGACGACGGCGGGACTGACGGTGTCCTTATACGCCTTGGGGGTCATGTTCGGGGCACCTATCCTGACATCACTGACATCGAATATGTCGCGTAAAACTTTATTGCTTTGGATAATGGTCGTGTTCATTATCGGAAATGCATTAGCGGCTTCTGCGACCACGGTCGGTGTATTATTGATCGCGCGTGTCATTTCAGCGCTTGCACATGGTATCTTCATGTCAATCGGCGCTACGATTGCCGCTGATTTGGTCCCTGAAAACCGAAGGGCGAGTGCCATCGCCATCATGTTTACAGGTCTGACGGTGGCAACGGTGACCGGAGTTCCTTTTGGAACCTTCATCGGTCAGCAATTCGGCTGGAGATTCGCTTTCATCATCATTGTGGCAATCGGCTTGATCGCTTTCATCGGAAACGGCATTCTAGTCCCATCGGATTTAAGAAAAGCGGCACGGACCACTTTCCGTGACCAAATCAAATTGGTGACGAATGGGCGTTTGCTGCTAGTATTCATCATTACAGCGTTAGGGTATGGCGGTACATTCGTTGTCTTCACGTACCTGTCGCCATTACTTCAGGAAGTGACAGGGTTTAAAGAAGGAACTGTGGCCTTGATTTTGTTAATATATGGAGTAGCCATAGCGATAGGAAATACCCTTGGCGGGAAATTCGCCAATCGCAATCCTATTAATGCCCTATTCTATATGTTTCTTATTCAGGCCATTGTACTTGTGGTGTTGACTTTCACGGCACCGTTCAAGGTAGCTGGTTTAATTACGATCATTTTAATGGGATTGTTTGCATTCATGAATGTTCCGGGGCTTCAAGTGTATGTCGTCATGTTAGCGGAGCGTTTCGTGCCGAGTGCAGTGGACGTGGCGTCAGCCATCAATATTGCCGCCTTCAATGCGGGTATCGCCATTGGTGCCTACTTAGGAGGGGTGATAACGGATTCGATTGGATTGATCCATACAGCGTGGATAGGTGGAGTCATGGTGTTTGCAGCAGTGATTTTAACAGGCTGGAGCCGGGCCCTGGAAAGTAAAGACCGTACCAAGGGAACGGACAAAATAGCATAGGATTAAAAAAGTGATGCATCTTAGAAAAAGCATGCTATGCGTATAGGGTATCAATGAAAAGTATCATTGCATCCCTTCAGTGAATGATGGAAGGTTCCCTGAAGGGATGTAATGATACTGATACTTAAAGCGCATTACAATCTATAAAAACAATCATTTGGAGGTAGAGTATTATGGTGAAAAACTTACAAGATACAACTACATTGCATAACGGCGTCAAAATGCCTTGGTTCGGATTGGGCGTATTTAAGGTGGAAGAAGGACCGGAGCTGGTAAATGCAGTTAAAGCGGCCATTAAACATGGTTATCGCAGCATCGATACGGCTGCCATTTATGAAAATGAAGAAGGGGTCGGACAAGGGATTCGTGAGGGCTTAAAAGAAGCTGGAATCTCAAGGGAAGACTTGTTCGTAACATCCAAAGTCTGGAATGCCGATTTAGGCTATGAATCGACAATTGCAGCTTACGAAAAAAGCTTACAGAAACTTGGCTTGGAGTACCTGGATTTATATCTTATCCATTGGCCAGTGGAAGGAAAATATAAAGAAGCTTGGAGAGCGTTGGAAACTCTATATAAAGAAGGAAAAGTGAAAGCGATCGGTGTGAGCAATTTCCAGATTCACCACCTAAAAGATTTGATGGAAGATGCAGAAGTGAAGCCGATGGTCAATCAAGTGGAATGCCATCCGCGTTTAACTCAAAAAGAAGTTCAGGCATTCTGTAAGGAACAAGGAATACAACTTGAAGCATGGTCTCCTTTAATGCAAGGTGAACTTCTTGATAATGAGGTTTTACAAGCTATTGCAACCAAGCATGGCAAATCTGTTGCACAAGTCATTTTACGCTGGGATTTACAAAATGGGATTGTAACGATTCCGAAATCAACTAAAGAACATCGTATTGTCGAAAACTCAACTGTATTCGATTTCGAATTGACGGAAGAGGAAATGAACCAAATTGATGGATTGAATCAGAATCACCGTGTTGGTCCAGATCCTGATAATTTCGACTTTTAATTAAGTATGACGGAGAGGGACGGGAGATCCTTCTGAGTTTATAGACTAAAGAGGACATATCTTTTAACACAAAGTTGATTGGAAYGKAAGGTGCGAGACTCCTGCGGGAAAAGCGAGTCAAAGGGAGACCCCGCAGGCGCTTGCGCCGAGGAGGCTCCCGGACCGCCCGCGGAAAGCGAGTGCCTGGAGTGAAAATCAACATTCATATTACACTCCCTTAAAAAAATGTAGGCAATCTTAATTATTCCAGTTTGTCCACAGTCAGGGGACGGGATATCCGTCTTTCTCTTTTTTTATGGATTTCGCATCGGAATTTACACGGACAGCTTCGGAAATCCGATTAGTTGACACAGTATTACTG